>NZ_JACJSW010000126.1:0-6732 GCF_014698375.1 Microcystis flos-aquae FACHB-1344
CTCGCCTTTTCTTTGATCCGCCTCAAGCCAGGAAAACACCCCGATTTTTCTAGGGGTCTAACGGCTATGCGCCTTATCCAGCAAGCCTTTTAGTCGCCTTGTCACCCCTTGAACCCTCGAAGCCATGGTTACTCAGGTACTTTCTGCTAAGTGGGATGTGCAGTTTGAAGACGAAGACGACAACGATTGCCCCTTTTAGGCAGCGAGCAAAAATACTGATAACTGATAACTGATAACTGAAACAGTGGGATTTTCCTTTGAATTAATCGCCCGGTGTCCCCAAACTGGTGCGCGGGTTGGGGTTTGGCATAGTCCCCACGGACCGGTAGAAACACCCCGTTTTATGCCCGTGGGAACTTTGGCCACGGTGAAAGGTTTGACCCCCGCTCAAATCGCCAGCACGGGGGCGCAAATGATTCTCGCTAATACCTATCACCTGCATCTGCAGCCTGGAGAAAGTATTATCGAGAAAGCGGGAGGTTTACACGATTTTATGGCGTGGAATCAGCCAATATTAACAGATTCGGGTGGATTTCAGGTATTTAGCCTCAGTCAACTCCGGCAAATTAAAGAATCGGGAGTCACCTTTCGATCGCCTCGGGACGGTAGAATAATCGAAATCACGCCAGAAAAATCGATTCAGATTCAAAATGCCCTCGGTGCTGATGTGATTATGGCCTTCGATGAATGTCCCCCCACGGGAGTCAGTCATGAGACCATGAAAGCATCCATCGAACGCACCTATCGCTGGTTAGAGCGCTGTCTGACGGCCCATCAACGACCCCAAGAACAGGCTTTATTCGCCATAGTGCAGGGGGGAATTTATGAGGATTTACGGGCAGCGGCGGCGGAATCTTTAGTAAAACTCGATTTACCCGGTTATGCTATCGGTGGCGTGAGTGTGGGGGAAGAAACGAGCCTAATTCATCGCATTGTCCAGATAACTGCCCCTTTACTCCCCGAAAATAAACCCCGTTACCTGATGGGAGTGGGAACCTATCGAGAAATGGCCAAGGCGATCGCTAGTGGCATAGATCTGTTTGATTGCGTCATTCCCACCCGTTTTGGTCGCCATGGCACGGCTTTAGTGCGGGGAGAGCGTTGGAACCTCAAAAATGCCCGTTTTAAGGAAGATTTCGCCCCTTTAGACGAGACTTGTCCCTGCTACACCTGTCAACACTTTAGCCGTGCCTATCTGAATCATTTAATTAAATCGGGGGAAATGTTGGGTTATATTCTCTTATCTCTGCACAATATCGCCGAATTAATCAGATTTACCCGTGAAATTCGTCAATCTATCCTAGGGGGGACTTTTGCCCAAGATTTTGCCCCTTGGCTTGAGGATGCCTTAGATGTTACCCCAACGTGATAAAATTTCAGGAAACGTTTGAAAATTTTCTTGTCAAGGTAGATAGAGAGATGGAAACTGCACTTTTGTTGGCCAAATTGCCGGAAGCATACCAAATTTTCGACCCCTTAGTCGATGTCTTGCCCCTGATTCCCCTATTTTTCCTCTTGCTGGCCTTTGTTTGGCAAGCATCCGTCGGTTTTAAATAAATCGACCCTCAATTATCAGTTATCAGTGAGCAGTTATCAGTTATCGGATTTGAGTTTTAAGTGAAATGACATCTTTTCACTGATCACTGTTGACTGAAAAAGCTTCCCAGATTAAAACAAAGTCCAGGTTAAATCAGCATCAGTCAAGTCCACATCTTCTAAAATTGCCCCGCGCAAATCGGCATAACTGAGATGCGCACCCCGGAAACTGGCCCAGGTGAGATCGGTAATAAATCCGTCTCTTTCGGGACTAGCACGAAAATTAACCAGGCAAAGTCGGCAATCAGCGAAATTAGCTCGATATAACAGGGAGCCGCTCAGATTGGCATAGTTGAGATCGGCTCCGCAAAAGTTAGTTTTGCCTAAGTCCGTGCGTTGGTCGGAAGTGGAGCGAAAATCCGCATCGATTAATACGGCCTGCTGGAGATTAGCACTGTTGAGATTAACACCGTTTAAGACGGCTTTGGTTAAATAAGCGGCTTCTAAATTGGCTTCGATGAGATTAGCTCCGCTTAAGTCCGCATCGCGTAAACAAGCTCGATAAAAGTCCACTTGACTTAAATCTGCTCCCCAAAGAATCGCCTCACTTAAATCCGCTTCTCTCAGCAGCGATCGCGAAAGGCGTATCTTTCCTAACCGCGCCTGTCGCAGATCGGCACGGCAAAAATTGACTCCTGGGAGGGCAATATTAGTTAAGTCGCTTTCCCGCAATAATCCCCCGAAAATCTCTTTCTCCCTCCCGATAGCGTTGACAAAGTTCTTCTAGGAGCATGGAAATTTTTTTCTGTATCATAATTGAGGCAAAATGTCAAGGATTTGGTAATTTTTATTTAGGGAGATGGAAAGCCGGCAGACTCTCGAATTCTCGGGCCCGTTGACGCATTTGCTGACTAATACGATCGCAAACCACCTTACAGAGATCATAGATCACGGGGTCGGTAATTTGATAGTAAACGCTGACTCCTTGGGGTTGCCGCGAGATAATTCCCGCTTGGGTTAAAGCTTTCAGGTGTTTGGAGAGATTGGCCTGACCTAGTCCGGTAGCTTCGGCGATTTCTTTACCATTCATCGCACCTAATTGCAAGCAACTGAGAATCTGTAGGCGACTGACTTCCGACAGGACTTTGAAATAGTCCGCCACCGAAGCGAGGACGACGCTAGAGGTTTGGGGGGAGAAACTGTCCAACATAGGTAGGTAATAAAGTGACCAGTTAAAAAGGCTGACAATAGGTTATCGTTTAAAACTTTATAACTATTGACTACTATAGTTTAACTGGAGAGGTAACTAGAGTCTAGTCGGCAAGCTCGATCGAGATTGGGTCATTCAGGAATCTATTGCTGCAAGAGTGCCGCCTAACTCCACCAACAGACTTTTTGCCGCAAACCCTAATTATCACCGAGCATGGTACTGATTAACTGCCGGACCGTAGTGCTAGGATGGTTCTCTAAATTGCTTGGTAAAGCCCATTCTGAGTCAAGATAGGACATCTTCAGTAAATCTCTCACTTGTTTTGATTTAGCTTGTCCTGTACTTTGAGCAACCCCAAAAGCTTTATAAAGTTCTGTGGCCGAAATGTGGGGATTTTGGCTAGGATCGAAGAGAAAATTGACCATTCCTAGGGCGTGAGTAATGCCGGCAGCCCAGGAATTAACCTTACCTTTTTCTAGGGGAGAGGGACGCTTACGAGCTAAAGTTGCGGTTAATTGGCGAATAAGTTGGGCGTATTCTTCATTAAGATATTTAGCGGCAAATTCATCGGTAATATCGATAATTTCTTGATATTTGGCCTGCATTGCCTTGGGAACATTTTCCGATTTAGAAACAGCTGGGGGCGTTTTTTTCAATATTGCTGCCGCTTGCTGTTTGGCGCGTTGTTCAGCATTATATTTTTCTTGAAAAGCTTTTAAACCCTCCTGACTGGTGATATCAAAACCCTGCTGATGCGCTTGTAACAAGAGATTTTTCATAAAACCGCCACTGTTGGGATCGTTCATCAGTTGACTAAAGCGATCGCCTAATTGCTCTAAATATTTAATAATAGCTTTAGCCTGAGTTAATTTATATTCTCGTCCCAAAAATTGCCAAAAACTAATTAATTCAGGGATAGCATCTTCCGTTTCCGTCGGATCGAGGATAGTAATTTTGCGTGGTAAAATCTTCTCCATTAAGATTTGCACATCAGCCTTAGTCATGGTAGCAAGGGTATAACCTTGATAGAGATAGCCCAACTCAATCAAGGTAGCAATCCAACCACCACCTTCTTCTTTTTCTTGATAATAGGCCTCTCCCTCGGGCGAATTGATATATTCTTCGATCGCTCCAGTAATATAATCTTCTAATAAGGGTTCGGCTTCATCGTAGTCTAAATTATCTAATTGTCGGATATTAAAAGTCATAACTCTAGTTTTCCTCCCAGGCTTTCCCTTAATTTTAGGAGATTAGCTGACCGACAGCCAAACTGACGCTAAAATAGTCTTTGCTGTCTGGGGTTGTTGCTTGCTCCTGACGGTGGTTGTAACCGGTAACTGAACATGACTTCGATTCGTCAACTGCATCAACAACTCGTCAATAAAGAAAAAACAGCCGTCGAAATCGCCACAGAATTTCTTGCTCGTATTCAAGCGATCGAACCACAAGTAAAAAGCTTTCTCCATTTAACCCCGGATTTAGCCCTCGCACAAGCCCAAAAAGTGGACGATAAAATCGCCAGGGGTGAGTCTCTGCATCTGTTAGCAGGTATTCCCATCGCATTAAAAGATAATCTCTGCACCAAGGGTATCCCCACCACCTGCGCTTCTCGGATTTTAGAGAATTTTGTCCCCCCCTACGAGTCCACCGTTACCCAAAAATTACGGGATTTAGGAGCAGTTATCGTCGGTAAAACCAATTTAGACGAGTTTGCTATGGGTAGTTCCACCGAAAACTCCGGTTATCACGTTACTGCTAATCCCTGGGACTTATCCCGGGTGCCTGGTGGCTCTTCGGGGGGGTCGGCTGCGGCTGTGGCCGCTCAAGAATGCGTGGTCGCCCTAGGATCGGATACGGGGGGATCAATTCGTCAACCGGCTTCATTTTGTGGCGTTGTCGGGCTAAAACCGACCTATGGCTTGGTTTCTCGCTTTGGTTTGGTGGCTTACGCTTCTTCTCTCGATCAGATCGGTCCCTTTGGTCGTACCGTAGAAGATGCGGCGATTTTATTACAAGCGATCGCGGGTTACGATCCCCAAGATTCTACCAGTCTCAATCTGCCGATTCCCGACTATAGCCAATTCCTGAAAACCAGTTTAAAAGGGTTAAAAATTGGCGTAATTAAGGAAACTTTCGGGGAAGGTTTGGATCAGGTGGTTGCCGATGCAGTTAATCAAGCTTTAGCGCAGTTAAAGGCCCTTGGTGCTACGATTAAAGAGATTTCCTGTCCCCGTTTCCGTTACGGATTGCCCACCTACTACATTATCGCCCCCTCGGAGGCATCGGCGAATTTAGCCCGTTACGATGGGGTTAAATACGGTATTCGGGAAGATGCCGATAGTTTGATTGATATGTACACCAAGACTCGCGCTCAGGGTTTTGGTGCGGAAGTCAAGCGCCGGATTATGTTGGGAACCTATACCCTCTCGGCGGGTTATTATGATGCTTATTACCTGAAAGCACAAAAAGTCAGGACTTTGATCAAAGAGGATTTCGATCGAGCTTTTCAATCGGTAGATGTGTTAGTTTCTCCCACTTCACCGACCACAGCTTTTAAAGCTGGGGAAAAAACGGCGGACCCTCTGAGTATGTATTTATCGGATTTAATGACTATTCCCGTCAATTTAGCCGGTTTACCTGGGTTAAGTCTTCCCTGCGGTTTTGATGGGCAAGGTTTGCCGATTGGTTTACAATTAGTCGGTAATGTGCTGCGCGAAGATCAATTATTTCACGTCGCCCACGCCTACGAACAGGCCACCGATTGGCACAAACGTCAACCATCTTTTACAAATTGATACAATTGCCGATGGCTATCTTTTGCCGGTAGCCATCAAGTAAAAATCGGCAACCCTGAAAATCTCTCAAGCTTTCTTTTAATTGGGGACAAGTTACCGAAAAAGCTTTTACTTTGTCATCCCAATTGCTCAAAAACAGGAGCTTCCGGAAGAACACAATAAAAAACTGCTGCTAAACTAGAGGCCTCTTTTTGAGTTTAATTGCGTGAAAACTGACAGTATTTTCTATCAACTCTTACAAAGATTTCCCGCTTGTTTCTTTGATTTGTTGAACCTTCCCCCCGAAATCGCCAATTCTTATCAATTCTCCTCGGTGGAAGTTAAACAATTGTCCTTTCGTCTCGATGGAGTCTTTTTGCCTGATACACCCAATCAGCCTATTTATTTCCTCGAAGTACAATTTCAGAAAGATAATAGGTTTTATTCCCGTTTCTTCAGTGAAATCTTCCTCTATCTCCACCAAACGGACTTAAGCAACAATTGGCAGGGAGTAGTTATTTATCCTCGGCGTTCAGTGGAAAGCGTAGAGACTGCTCGTTATGGGGAGTTAATCAACTCAGGCAGGATTTTACGTTTTTATCTCGAGGAATTAAGGGAAGTGGAATCCCTGGGAATATCGATGTTACAGTTAATTATAGCACCCACCGCCAGAGCGATCGAGCAAGGAAAACAATTAATTCCACGGATTAGAGAAGAATTCCCTAATCTCAAACAACAGCAAGAACTTTTAGAATTGATAGAGACAATCTTGGTTTATAAGTTACCCCAAGTCAGTAGAAAGGAGATAGAAGCGATGTTTAGTTTAAGCGATTTAAAACAAACTAAAGTGTATCAGGAAGCTTTAGAGGAAGGCAGAGAGGAAGGTAGAGAGGAAGGTAGAGAGGAAGGTAGAGAGAAAGGCAGAGAGGAAGGTAGAGAGGAAGGTAGAGAGGAAGGCGAATTAGCGGCAAAATTAGCCTCTATTCCTCGTTTATTGGCATTAGGATTAAACTTTGAACAGATAGCATAAGCTTTAGAATTAGAGGTCGAACAGGTTAGACCAGCAACTCAAAGGGAATAGGAAAAGTTCAAAGCGATTGCACTAAGGTTAGATAGCGTATCATGCTAAACGACTTTTGTACTATAGCAGAGAGACTAGCTGTGTCATCATTAGACATCTCCGAAAACGTAGGGACAATTCATGAATTTTAC
>NZ_JACJSW010000127.1:0-13299 GCF_014698375.1 Microcystis flos-aquae FACHB-1344
TTGGTAAATTCGGCACTTCCTCCCTGATGTTTTTTCTTAAAGTTAGGATACTTAGTACGACCAGCAAGGAAATTAGTAAAAGCTGTTTGTAGGTGTCTTAACCCTTGTTGTAAAGGTACACAGCTTACTTCATTGAGAAAGTCTAATTCTTCTTGCTTTTTCCAATCGGTCAACATTGAAGAAGTTTGAGCGTAGCCTACTCTTTCTTGCTTTTCGTACCATGCTTGTGTTCGTTCGTGGAGAGCTTTGTTGTAAACTAATCTTACACAGCCCAATGTGCGCCGCAATAGCGACTCTTGTTCTGGTGTCGGGTAAAATCGAAACGAATAGGCTTTTTCCATATCCCGCATTCTAGCATATATTTCGTAAACGATGCTCATATTTAACAGTAAAGCCGTCGTAGAACGACGGGGTTTCAGACCCAAATTTTCGATGATCAACAGTAATCACCAACAAGCGATCGAGCTAATGTTAGCATCGGGAGACTATAATCAATTATTGTTATTCTGTCAACAAGCGCTCGCGGTTCATCCGGAAGTGACTGATTATTATCCCTATCTGGGATTAGCTTATCTGCTGCTAGAGCAGCAAGCAACAGCGCAAGAAATTTGGTTATTTTGGCTATTACAATCAGAGTCTAGTCAAGATTTAATTATGCTCCTCAAAAAAGAGATAATTAGAAATCTCGATTGCTGGCAGTTTGGCCAAGCTAAATTAATCTATCTTCAGTGGCTAGAATTAGAGGAAATAGAAGGGGATGAAGAGATAGAAAATTATGCGCTGACTGCGATAAACTCCTGTCTTCAAGAGGTGCAAGAGGCAATTAATCGGCGAGAATATACTTTAGCTGAGGACTTTTACTTAAGAATTTTATCTTGGCGTGAACAATTAGCTTACATCTGGCACGATTTAGGATACTTATACTATATAATTAACCGACTAACAGAATCTTTTAACTGTTTAGCACGAGCCATAGAATTAGAGGAAAATCAAGCCTTATATCATTATACCATGGCCATGGTGCTAGAAAAACAATCACGTTTAGATACAGCTTTATCAGCTTATCAAAAAGCGATTGATCTCAATGCTAATTTTGTCGATGCTTATAATAAACTGGGCAATTTATTTTATCGATTAGGGCAGCTAGAGTCAGCCGAAAAATTCTATCAGCAGGGAATTAATAAACAGGGTGATTTTTATCCTTTTTATATCAATTTAGGCAATGTCTATTTAGTTAAACAAGCTTGGACAGAAGCAAAAAATGCTTATAAAACTGCCCAACAACTGGCAGGAGATAGAGGAGAAATTAGTCAAAATCTCTCCCTTTGGGAAATTCTGCAAGCTGACCAACAAATTGCCGATATTTACTCAGGTGATTATTTTTATCAAAGAAAAATCTATCAATTAGCATTAAACTATTATCAAAAATTATTAGCAATTAAAATAGAGGACAGCAATTTTTATTTAAATTGCGCCCATTGCCATCTCATTCTTAAAGAAGAAAAACAAGCTTTAGAAGTGTATAAAAAAGGCATTGCCTATCATCCAGAAAATATTGATTTACATTTGCGCCTAATTTGGTTACTACAAAATAATTATCCGATCGAGGTGGCAATTCAAGCAACTAAATCAGCTTTAGAGTATCTTCCCGATCACCTATCCCTGAAGTTAGAATTAATGCGGTTAATGCCGATAGTTTACACAACTCAAGCAGATATTATGCTGTATCGATCAAACTACGAGAAACGGTTAGATAATATCTTATCCAATCTTGATTTAACCAGTACTAATCAACAACAGGAGGCTTGGAAAAGTATTGGATTAAGAACTAATTTTTATCTTCAATATCAAGCCAAAAATGATTTAGAACTACAAAAAAAATATGGAGAATTGGTTTATAAAATTGCCTCGGTTAACTTTCCTAATTGGGTGAAAAACCTAACCATGCCTACGGGAAAAATTCGCCTTGGCTATATTTCTGCTCACTTGCGTCATCACACGGTAGCGAAACTCTTTCAAGGATGGTTGCAGTGGCGAAATCGAGAACAATTTGAAATTTATTGTTATGGAATAGATATTAATAACACCTTCGATAATTTTACGAGAGAATATCAAGAGCAAAGTGATTATTTTTATCAGTTTGATAATCTGGTCAATATGGAAACAATTGCCCAACATATTTTAGATAATCAGTTACATATTCTGGTTTATTTAGATATTGGTATGGATGCTCGTACTACCCAACTAGCAGGATTGCGTTTAGCTCCAGTACAATGTGTAACTTGGGGACATCCAATCACCTCAGGATTACCAACCATTGATTATTTTATCTCCAGTGAATTAATGGAACCTGTGGAGGGAGATAATCACTACAGTGAAAAATTAATTCGCTTATCTAATTTAGGTATTGCCTATGCCAAACCTTCCCTTCCTCCCCAGAGGAAAACTCGTTTAGAGATGGGATTAGCCGAGGATAAAATCATCTACTTAAACTGTCAAAGTTTATTTAAATATCTGCCAGAAAATGACGATATTTTTCCTAGAATTGCCAAACAAGTTCCCAACAGCCAATTTATTTTTATCTGCCATCGTAGCGAATTTGTGACCCATTGCTTTCAGTCGAGATTAAGTCAAGCTTTTAATAGGTATGGACTCAATTGGCAAAATTACGGGGTAATGATGCCACAGCTAGAACAAAATGATTATTTTCAGCTTAACTTATTAGCAGACATCTATTTAGATAACTTAAGTTGGTCGGGAGGAAATACCACCTTAGAAGCAATTGCCTGTCAGCTTCCAGTTGTTACCTGTCCGGGGGAATTTATGCGCGGCCGACATTCCTATGCTATCTTGAAAAGATTAGGAATAACTGATACAATTGCTACGGATAAAAATCACTATATTGAAATTGCTATCCGTTTAGGTTTAGATAATCAATGGCGACAAACAATCAAAGATTATACTAAAATGAATATCGATACAGTATTTAACGATCGAACCTCTGTAGAAAGTCTAGAAAGATTTTATCAATCTGTAGTAGGAGAAGGTAAATAAAACTTTAGGGTTACATAGGGTTTGCGGCAAAAAGTTTGTTGGGGTGTGGGGTATGGGGAAGAAAACCACATAAAGTTCATTTTGTCAAGGATTTAAGATGCTCTTACCCTGGGTTTAATCCTCTTTCCCAAAAATGATAAGGAGTAGCAAAATAAAAATCTGCTCCTAGTTTCTGACTCAACTCTTGATGTCCACAAAATTCTTTGACCTTGTCACAAAGGTCGGTTTTTCTTTTGTCAGGGGGAATCTCTTGGAAAAGTTTTTCGGTGACAAGGGTTGATTTCCGATGCGGTTTTGTTCTTGGCCAATGCTGCCACGCTTATTTTTCGCTCCGCTTCGACTCTTTCTTTTTCCTCGTCTGGCCCTATAGGTATTCTTGATGCTCTCCATAGTCTCGATAGTTGACGATTGGCCACCTTGCCAAGAATTAGTGATAAAATTACAATATAAACAGTAATTTTTTCCCCCAAGCATAATCCCTCACCCCCAATAAAATTATGATGCACGGTTTTATTCCCCCACATCGTTATTTTCCCTATCTTACTTGGACAGATATAGATTCAATGCCAGATAAGGAAAATGTGGTAATTATTCAACCCATCGGTGCGATCGAACAACACGGACCCCATCTACCTATTGCCGTCGATGCTGCCATTAGTTTAGGGGTTTTAGGCAAAGCTTTCGAGAAATTAGATACAAACATCGCCGCTTTCGCTTTACCCTGTCTCTACTACGGAAAATCTAACGAACATTGGTCTTTTCCCGGTACGATTACCCTCTCGGCAGCCACCTTATTAACCCTCATTCAAGAGATAGCTGAAAGTCTCTATCGTTCGGGTTTTCGCAAGTTAGTATTAATGAACTCTCACGGTGGGCAACCGCAAGTTATGGAAATTGCCGCTAGGGATATTCATCAACAATATCCCGATTTTTTAGTATTTCCTTTTTTCACTTGGCGAGTTCCCCACAATGCGGCTGAATTATTCTCGGAATATGAATTAGAATACGGTATTCATGCAGGAGATGTGGAAACTAGCATGATGTTATCATTACTGCCAGAACAGGTAAAAATTGAGCGGGCCGTCCGAGAATATCCTCAAGGTTTGCCAGAAAATAGTTTGTTAACTATGGAGGGAAAATTACCCTTTGCTTGGTTAACTAAGGAATTAACTAAAAGTGGAGTGATGGGAGATGCTACTAATGCAAGTAAAGAAAAAGGCGAGCGATTATTAGAATCTGTTGCTAATGGTTGGGTACAGGTGATCGCTGATGTTTATCAATTCCGTCAACCGAAGTTATATTAATAGAAGATTAATTAGAGTTGTTAATAAGCTGTACTGCATTTAACCTGCCTATTGGTAATTTTAGTACAAAGGATAAAACTCCATCTCCCTTCTCCTTTGATTCAGTAATTTGCTCACCATCTTCCCTTAACATAAATAGAGGAAATTTTAACCAGATAAGAGTATTTTTTTCCATAATCATTAATTTCAATCATGAGTTTTATCCCTGAGGTTGTATAATTTTTGTCCACGGTAACAAAAAGAAAAGAAACGACATTTTTTACCATATTTTTTCTGGGGGATAAGAATCGAAAACAGAATCAACGACTAGGATAATTAGGGGCTGCTGAATAAATCTAAAAACCTTGTTGGATAAGGCTTTTAGACTTTTTTTCCTCAAAAAGTGCCGACCATTGGAGGGATCGGGGGTAAAATTCCTGGACTTTTTCCCTGAAAATTAGGTAACTGACTACCTCAAAATCGGTAAAACCCTACACCCCACACCCCACACCCCACGAAAAACTTTTTGCCGCAAACCCTAGCTAAATCGGACAGCAAGCTAACTCAGCAATTTAAGCGAAAACTCTGCCATTCTCTAGGATGCCATTCCGGGTTAATCTGGGTTTCGGACGCAATTTTTCGATGACTAAATTTTAAGAGGCAGTATGGAACGCACTTTCTTAATGATTAAACCCGACGGTGTGCAGCGCAATCTGGTGGGGGAAATTATTCAACGCTTTGAAACTAAAGGTTTTACGCTGGTTGGGTTGAAAATGATGCAGGTTTCTAGCGAATTAGCGGAAAAACACTACGCTGTTCATAAGGAAAGACCCTTTTTCCGTTCGTTAGTCGATTTTATTACCTCCTCCCCCGTGGTGGCCATGGTTTGGCAAGGAGAAGGAGTAATTGCCTCCGCTAGAAAAATTATTGGCGCCACTAATCCCCTCAATGCTGAACCTGGTACGATTCGCGGTGATTTTGGCATTAGTGTCGGACGCAATCTTATCCATGGGTCCGATGGTCCAGATACGGCCAAAGATGAAGTTAGTCTCTGGTTTAGCGATGCAGAATTAGCTAATTGGACTCCCGCAATCACTCCCTGGGTGGTAGAATAAACCCCTTTGAGGCAGTCAGGAGCCGGTCGTCAGGAGACAGGAGACAGGAGATTGCTTTTATTTATTCTCCCTTCTCCCCTCTCCCTTCTCCCCATTTCCCCAACCCCCTAATATTCGGAAATTATGACCGTAGAATCCAGCTTACAACAGTTAAAAAGAGCTTCATCGGGACGATTACCCAGCAGTTACGGGGTCTATTTTAAGAATACCCTTGTGGCCCTCTGTCATGCTCTTGAAGATCATATCTTGCAAACTAGCAGCCCAGATAGTACAAATAAACCACTGGTCTTAGTCACCTTTCAACAGGGAAAATGGTATTTACAGGAAGCTGAGCGCTATTTAGATATCGCTCGCTCTTCTCGTCATATTGCGATCGCCGCCGTGGCCGATAGTGGTTTTTCTGAGCATAAAACCGGCAGTTTAGAGAATGTTTCGCTAGTGAACTTAGATAATAGCGATAGTTTGGTTAATGAGTGGAATTTAATCATTCTTTCCCCCGATTACGCCTCCATGGTACTCTGTCATGAGTTATCCCCGGAAGAATACCGGTCCGATAGTCAACCCCAAATAGACACGGAGCGAAAATTCTACGGTTTATGGACATTCGATCGCGATTTAGTCGAAAAAGCCGCTAGGATCTTAATTGAGCGTCTGCATCCTTATAATCCCAGTCTAGCGGCCGATTTAAGCAGACAACAGCAGGAAATTAGTCAAAATATTAATCCCATTCCCACGGATTTAACGGGAGTAGTCTCTCGCATTGTCACCTATCTGCAAACCAGTCAACAGCAGTTAGTCACCGTCAGCAGACAAACGCGAGAATTAAGCGACTTAGAAGGACAAGCATCCCGTTTAAATAAAAATTTGGCCGCTAATAAACTGCAAGCTTTTCTAAGAATGGCTCAAAAGGTCGATGAAAGAGATATTGATAATCCCCTTGCTTCCCTACAGGTGGCCGCTTTAGCGGAAATGTTGGGACAATTGCTCGATTTACCCACCCTGAGATTACGACGCTTACGATTAGCAGGTTTATTATACCGCATCGGTCTAGCGGAGGCTCCGATCGAAGTTTTTAGACAGCGTGCCAGTCAGTTAGAGGGAGCAAATGCGTTATTTTGGCGGGATCGATCGGTGTTAGGCGCACAATTACTCGCAACTATGCCCGAATTAGCCCCAATTCAACAGATTATTTACCATGAGTTTGAATACTGGGATGGTAGCGGGGTTCCCAACGGCTTAAAAGGGGAAGAAATCAGCCTAGAGTCGCGAATTTTAGGATTATCCGCCTATTTTCAGGAATTAACTCAACCGCGAGGCGACCGACTAGCTCTAGATTTAGGAGAGGCCCTAGAGCGCTGTCAAAATTATAGCGGGATTCGTTTTGATCCCGCTTTGGTAGAAAAATTAAGTTCGGTAATTCGTCTGTGCGAAATGGGATGGATGCAATTACCCGATCGCCCTAGTCAAGTCCCCGCCGTCTGGTTAGAATCAGTTTAGGATTAGACTCCGATTAAACTCTGCATGGCACGTCTCATATTAGCCGGTTTAAAAGCTGCCATGGCTGCGGTCGGTTCATAGCCGCAATGTACCATACAATCGGCACATTGCGGATTGCCACTGGCCCGACCGTAGTTATCCCAATTGGTTTCTGCTAAAAGTTCCCGAAAGCTTTTGTAATGACCTTCGTTGAGCAGATAACAGGGTTTTTGCCATCCTAAAAGACTATAGCTAGGACTACCCCAAGGAGTGCATTCATAGTCCTGTTCACCGATGAGAAAATCGAGAAAGAGAGGATTATGGTTAAAATTCCACTTTTTCTGGCCTGATTTCCAGGGTGAGAGAATTTCTCGGAATAAAGCTCTAGTTTGCTCCCGTTTCAAGAAACTATCTTGATACGGGGCCCACTCATAACTATAACCGGGGGAAATCATCATGCCATCGATGCCCAAAGTAGCGAGAAAATCGAAAAATTCCTGCATTTCTCGCGGCTCTGTGCCTTCAAAAACCGTGGTATTAGTAGTAACCCGAAAACCTCTCACTTTCGCCGCTTTAATCCCTTTTACTGCCTTATCGAATACTCCCTCTCGATCCACACAGCGATCGTGATGTGCTTTTAAACCGTCCAGATGGACACTAAAAGTAAGATAGGGTGAAGGAGTAAATTTATCCAGGCTTTTCTCCAATAACAGGGCATTGGTACACAGATAGACAAATTTTTTTCTGTCCACTAACCCCTTGACAATTTCATCGATTTCTGGGTGTAAAAGCGGCTCGCCCCCGGGAATGGAAACCACGGGAACCCCACATTCTTCCACCGCTGCGAAACATTCTGCCGGGGTGAGATGATTGCGGAGGATTTCCGGGGGATGTTGAATCTTACCGCAGCCAGTACAGGCTAAATTACAGCGAAATAGGGGTTCTAGCATTAAAACTAAGGGAAAACGCTTTTTTCCTGCTAGACGCTGTTTCAAGATATAGGAAGCAACCACTAAAGCTTGTTGCAGTTGGACAGCCATTTGCTCACACCAAAATGATTCTAAGTAATTATAGACTGTTAGCAGGGCATCAAGGCATAGGGGCCTAGAAAATGGCAAAATAAATAAAAGCTGAGGGCTTTTTTGGCTGTTTACTTTATCACTGGATAGATTATGAGTTCTTTAGGCGATCGCTTCAAGAAATTTGCGGGTAAAACTCGCTATGTGGTCTGTCGCTTATTTTTGCATCTCTACGGCCAAGAAATCGCACCGCTGATCGGTATTCTTAATCGTACTGGCCGGGAGGCGATCGATTCCGAAGGCGATTTAGAGGTCATGGGAGAGGGTTTAGTAGAAATTTGTCAAAATCTGCTGCAGATGAACCTCTATTGGTTTTCTATAGCTAATGAGGGCGATGTTTTTTGGAATGAGGGGGAAGCGGGAGACTACCTTAACGAACTGTTTACCGATTCCGCGGCCAGATACCTAAGTGAATCGGTGTCTCTGGAAGTGGGGGAAAAGGAACCCTTAACTTTACCCGTCACCGATAACTTAGTTGTTATGATCACAATAGCATTCGAGGGTGAGAGTGCTGCTTTAGAAACTAGCCTAGCCGATCGAGAGGCCCTGGAAGATGGTTTAAAATCAATAATTAACCTCCACTACCAAGGTCGGCTGCGCGCGATTCAGGTACATTTTTCTCCTGCTCAATTGGGAGATGAATTGACCAATGAGCAGCTATTACTCAATTTCCCCGAATTGCTGCCTTTATAGTCTTAATTTTGCCATTATGCTGCGCCAAGTAACGACAATCCTTTTAATTCTTACCCTTTGTTGCACAACGGTGGCCTGTGGTTCCTCATCAAATCAAACTCAGTCACCGTCAGCTAATAACAGTAGTGTAAGACAAGAATCCAATCAGGTTAGTAGCGGTCGCTACGAGGTGCAACAAGCTACCTACGATGACGGAGATGGCACTTATACCTTAATGCTCTTAAACACCCCTGGGGGGACTTCTCCCCTCTTTCGCAGCACTAACCTGCAAATGGCTAGATTAAGCGATGAAGCTATCGCTAAAGGGGAAAAAACCGCAGTAGAAATCAACGGTGATCAGGCTACCCTGTACATGACCGAAGATTTTAAAATTGAGTATGTCCATAATGTCACGGAAGTGCGGAACAATCCCCAAACCGGACAACAGGAAACCGTAGTGATTCGACAAGAATCGAGTTTTTGGAGTCCTTTTTTCGGTGCTGTTGCTGGTCAAGCTTTGGGTAGTTTGCTCTTTCGTCCTCAATACTACGTTCCTCCCCTCTATACTCCGGGAGGTGTGATGACCGGTTTTGGTGGTTACGGTTCCACCTATAATCAGGCAGTGGATCAATACCGGACTAAACATAATAGTCCACCTCCGGCGGTCAAAAATCGGCAAACTCTCCGGTCTACTGGCAATTTACGTCGTTATCCCAGTAATACTTCCTCTAGTCCCAATCGCAGCAGCACCACCACCACAAAACCCAGTGGTTCTGGTTATGGTTCCAGTACCCTGAAGAATTCGGGTAAATCTGATACTGTCAAACGTTCTCCTAGTTTCGGTTCCTCCGGTTCCCGACGTACCCCTAGTCGTAGTGGTTTCGGCAGCAGCAGACGCGGCCGACGTTAGGAGGATTTGACTGGAGTGGTGGAAGATTAACCCTGTCTTCCCCACCTCAGACATTGGGGATGGCAGCTACTTAGAAGCAACCATTTTGCGAATTTCCGAATAGAAAACCGTCTGGCGATCGCCATTGGCTGACTGAATAATACTGGTACGCAATCTCAGATTAGGACTAGCAAACCAGATTCTTTCCTCGATACGATGGTGATTATCCTCGATGGTTAAAGTTAAAGCTTGATCGCTTCTGAGATGATATTCTCCCAGCACTGCCGATTTACCGTCCGATGTGATTAATTTTCCTTGCCAAGAATTTTCTGAGGGTAGCCAAACTAAATAGCTAGAACTGATTTTTTTCGGTTGTCCATAGTCCACGGAATTATCCCAAGTCGCTTTCCATCCCCCAAGATTGGCCTGGGACTGACAGTTATTTTCTAAACATAATTGCACCACATCGGCAGCATCGGCAGCCAGCAAATCGATGGTGATTTCTGCTTTATTATTGGCAACTTTTTGGGCAGCTAATTGATAACTGGTACGCTGAGAAAACCATTTACCCGCACAGAGATTAATAAATTCTTGAATGTCCATGAATGGCTGTAGGCAAAGATCGATCGCTCTGGAAGAATAGATTATTTATTCTATCCTATACCTAGACGTTGGCCAATTTTTGCAAGGATAAACGGGCCGCTTCGCGCACTTGCGGGTGTTCGTCTTTGACCAAAAATTTTAGGGCTGCGATCGTTTTTTCCGCCGGAAGATGGCCTAAAGCTTCCGCTAATCGCTGCCGGATTAACCAGTCATCAGAGTTAACAAAGGTTAAAAGCTTCTCGACGGTTTCCACTGCTTTGATTTCCCCAAGAGCGGCAATAGCGGCCTGTTGAATAACCGCTTCGTTACTATCGAGAGCCGATAATAACACCTGTTTAGCCCGAATATCGCCCAAATTGCCCAAAGCGACGGCGGCACTAAAGCGGACTAACCATTGCGTGTCTTCGTAAAAAGCCCGTTGTAGGGGTTCAAAAGCGCGAATATCTTCTAAATAACCTAAGGCCCCGGCAGCATCGGCGCGAATGCCATAATCGGCATCATTGGCTAACAAATCCACTAGGATAGGAAAGCATTCCTCGGTTTGTTTGACTCCCAAAGCAAAGACAGCCATCGATCGCACTGGCAGCATTTCATCATAAAGGACTTTTTTGATCAAGGGTACAGCTTCCTCCGGGGTCACTTCTCGCAGGGATGCCAAGGCCAGCAGACGATCTTTAGAATTGCTACTTTCTAACTGGAGGGCAATGGCTTGTGTATCAGGCTTACTCATTTTTGTCAACCACTTGTAATATTTCTTTAATTCTAACGCAATTCTTGGCAATTCAGAAACGAGAGCGGGGAAAGGATTTCTTGAGGATTTCTTAAGGATTGAGGCGAGAGTTGACTTCCTCCGGGAAACTATAATTTAAGTATGGTAATACGATAAATGCTAGGCTTTCTGATAGATTCAGGAAAAAAATATAAAGCCCCACTCCCCTTCAGGTCAGCGAGGTTGAGATTTAAAAAACAGATAGCCTAGGGCTAATTGACTTGTCTAGCGGCAACTGCCACACCTAGACAAGCAGGGGGTATTATGGTGAAACATCAAGTTTTTAATACTGGTTCTTTGACTCTAGACACGGAAAAAGAGCAGCTCTTTGTGTCCGTGACTCCAGACTATCAAAAAGGCCCCGGCATTCAACGAGATGGTATAACCTCCCCCAGAATGCAGGATCCTCATGCAGTGCAGGATATAATGTTTCCTCGACTTACTCGAACTGCTATTCCTGGCCTAGACTCTACGACCAATGCTTACGAGCAGAGAGCGGGTACTTGGACACTTTATCATCATCTCAAAGAATTCTGCGCTCAGCGAGGACAGGATTGGCTAATTATTGGCGCCCAAGGTTGCGGGGATCTAACGATGAATCCGTGGCATCTTGCCTATCTTGGCCCTAATTACTACATAAAATCCTTGCAAAATCAATTATGTGGAATGTTTCTCCCCGGAGGCTATCAAGAACCGATCAATCAGCGCATCTATCGGTGTTTGGTCAAATGGTGTGATGCTATGGCTACACACCTCGGCCATCGTTATGAATTTTTGGATTTAAAATTTATGGCTGGAGGCGCAAATATAATACAGATTAACGATCCGAAGGTGGCCCGCAAATATGATGCTTTTTTAAGACCGCTACCTGGATACAATCCTGATTTACATAATATCGCCCCATTTTTAGAGTTTGCCCTAGGGGGAAAAACTATTATTCAACAAGGTGATGTGGTTCCCCTATTTACTGCTATCGATCGATTCCAAGATGTACGCCATATTTTTTGCCTGCCTTATCAAATTCCCTGTGCGGGGAATTTTAGGAGGCAGGGTATTGATAAAATTAACTTGGGGGAATATCAACTCTACGGCGATTTGAATGCCAGGCGTGCCGCTTTAAACGGACCGATTATCGTAGAAACTCAGTTAAATCCTCTCGGCGGTTTTCTGCAGATCAATCTGGGTGATCCTGCTGTCGCTGACGAATTGACGCGAAATAACTTTAAACAAGTTAATTTTTCTCCGCGTCGGGCAGGAGAATATTTTCCTTACCCCGGAGGAGATACGGTAGAAATTTACTTTCCCAAGAGCATCTATCCTTTCGGAATTTTGGGAATGTCCGGTCAAAGAATTATCTGTTTTGCTTCCTCGGGATTATCGGGAAGAATTGGCAATACCCTAGAAGGGATTACCCTAATTATGAGCGATGGATTCAGTGCGGAAGAAGCGATGGTTTTAGATGAAGGATTTGACGTTTTTCAAATGATCAATCCCATGAAAGATGATCATGCTTTCACTTATACCAACGAGGAATTATTGGATAGAGTCTTAGCTTTTACCTACGATCAAATGCTTCTAGATACGGCTGCAAGCGTTAAATATCCGGTGAATGGTCCCGCACTAGGTGGAAACATGAGACAATGGCCTCTCAATCAAAATTTATTGGACCAAGTGGAAAATGATTATGGCACCAGAGCAGCTGGTCTAGATTATACGGATATCTTTCCGGTCAGGTTAAGTCGCTCGCAAATCAGAAGTATTTTGATTGTTGCTGTCCCAAACAATCCCCAATAGGTAGATTCAACCCGGTGCGTCTCCATTTTGTAGAAATACCTAGGGTTTGAACGAGCCAATTGGCGATCGCAATCTCGGCATGTTCCGCTTACCTTATTCGCTAAAAAGCATACAGGATAAAGGTTACAGCAATTTTAAAACCCTTCCCTTAAAAAATTAAGCGAACAATGAGTTATTACCCTTTGCCGTCCTCAGCAATACCGATGACCCCGAACAGGTGTTAAGTCAGGTGTCCCGTTCTTTAGAAACTATCCCCGAAAAACAGGTGCAAAGCAATCTCGCTGCCACCACCAGTATTCTCGCTGGGTTAGTATTAAATCGAGAGACGATTAAAAAAATCCTTCGGAGTGAGATTATGAGAGAATCCGTCATCTATCAAGATATTTTAGAGGAAGGCAGAGAGGAAGGAGCATTAACCGCTAAATTAGACTCTATTCCCCGTTTATTGGCTTTAGGATTAAGTGTAGAACAAATTGCCCAAACTTTAGACTTAGATATTGAACAAGTACCAGAAGTCATTGAGGGACAAAATTGAGTGAAAACGGACAGTATTTTCTATCGTCTC
>NZ_JACJSW010000128.1:0-50280 GCF_014698375.1 Microcystis flos-aquae FACHB-1344
AGCAAAACGTTTTTTTGTCTTTGCTGAAGCGGTAATCCGTTTGAGTTCTTTTTCTAGGGATTCGGGAATTTTTGTCCAATCAATTAGTTGGTGAACTTCGGGAAAAAAGAAGCTTAAAAACGCTTCAAAATACTCGGTTAAAGCTTCTTTCCAGGGTTCATCATAATTGGCGGTTGTTGGGTTCATGGCGAGTCGCTGTCAATCAGAAAGTTAGGCGATCCTCTAGATTCATTATTCCCCATAAATATCATCAATGCTACTTGTCGTCACAAAACTTCCCATTAGAGCAACCTACATCTTGTCATCGGGAAACTCACCTCTGGCTCCCAACTTCCTCCTGGGGCTGCATTTCCTACCCGTCGGCTGGAAGCCGCTATTTTTGCCCCAGTAATTTGGGACAATTTATTAATAAACTCTGTCCCCGCATCTCCCGCCGCGACCTGACAACCGTACAGTAGAATATGATTAATCTTTGCCCAATTCTGTAACTGTTGGCGGTAATCGTAAATATTTGTTAAATTGAGTTGACAATTCCCTAAATATAAGCATCCAGGCGCACCATGAGCAACGAGGTGAATGGTGGTAATCTGGGGATTTTGTGGTAAAAAAGCGGAGATTTGTTCGATTCCGTCTTGATTAGGAGAGAGAATAACCGTGGCGATTCCAGGGATTACCCCAGCTTGGAGACTTTGATAATCGGTAACACCAGCATCGAGAAAAACTACAGTATTTAATTCGGGTGCGGTTAAACGCTGATTTCTCACACTATCCACCTGATTAACTTGACTCAAGCCATCAGATTGAGCGAAATTGAACAAAATATCGTCAACAGCAGGAAGGCTCGGCAACAGGGTGGAAGTCATGACATTGATTGGAAAGGATGACTGCTAAGTACCTAAGCAAAATTAATTACACATCTAAGCCACTACTCCGTCAGACTTCTGATGTGAGGAAACAGTGAACTGAAAACTCAAATCCGATCCCTAATAGCTGTATCCCGTCTCCCGTCTCCCGTCTCCTGTCTCCTGTCTCCCGTCTCCTGTCTCCTGTCTCCTGTCTCCTGTCTCCTGTCTCGACTAGGAAATTAATTTTGCACGACTACTTAACAGTTTTATGCAAACAATCGCCAATTTTTCAATACCCCTGTAACAGAAATTAACATTGATCGGGCAAACTTACAAGAAAACGGGTTTCTCCGAGAAACCCGTTTTCTCGATAATATTAACGATAACCCTATTATGCCTAAGATCTACCGTCTTGCCCAAGGTCATTTAAACCTATTGGAAACCTGTCCACCCAGATTTCAAAAAGTCTATCTAGAGGAACTTAACACACCGGCTGACCCTGAACAATTGCAGCGGCAAGAATGGGGCAGTCAGTTTCACCTATTATTACAGCAGCGGGAATTAGGGCTGCCGATCGCATCTTTATTACGGGAAAATGAACAGTTAGAACATTGTTTAACGGCCCTATTAAAAGCTGCCCCGGCAATTGCCCAAAATCCGGGAGAAACCAATCGAGAAGCGGAACATTGTCGCAGTTTAACTGTGGGTAATTATTTATTAACGGTTATCTATGATTTAATTTTATTAGAGAGCGATCGAGCGGTAATTTTTGACTGGAAAACCTACTTAAAACCGATCGATGCCGACAAACTAGCCAAAAATTGGCAGACGAGACTTTATCTGTATGTTTTGGGAGAAACTTCTGCTTATCCTCTTGATAGTTTATCGATGACCTATTGGTTTGTGCAGTTACCCCGCAGCCCCGAACAAATTACTTTTAACTATAATCGGAAACTACACCAACGGACAGGGCGAGATTTGCGCCGTTTATTGAAGGCTCTCGATCGCTATCTATCAGCATACGAAAATGATTTAGTTGATTTTCCCCATCGTCCCGATTGTCAGCTTCATTGTCCCTATTATCTTAGACAAGAGCGATCGGACCAAATAGACTTACCCTCGATCGAGGATATCCCTGAAATCAATCCTTTTGTCTAATTATTGCCAATTTTGTCAGATCAGAATTATAAATTCTCAACTCTGAATTCTGAAGATTATTTTTATTTATTCTCCCTTCTACCCCACTTCCCACTTCCCACTTCCCACTTCCCCACTTCCTAATTCATACTTTGTGCTTTTTGTCAAAAAAACTTTTTTTTTGCAATAAAACTACACAAAAAAAAGATCATCGTTGTGGGTGAAATTGACTAATTTAGCTGTCTTAACTAGGATCACCTTGTAGGTGTGGCAAGGGTTTCAACCATTGCTGTCCAAAAAAGCACAGAATAACCCACTATGAAATTCTATCAAATCGCTGTAACCATTGTAAAATCGTTGTTAAATAAAAATCTTTCTCAATTAATTCTTAAGAATTTATAAATATTGCGAAATGTTAATTTAAATATTCTCAAGTTTTTGGAGCAATAGATAATTTTTGCTTATCTTTGTCCAACATGGGGTTAGAAGTCAGGAGTCGGGAGTCAGAAGTCAGTATTCAGGAGACAGGAGATTATTTTTATGTATTCTTCCCACACCCCACACCCCACACCCCACACCCCACCTCCCCACTTTCCCACTCTCGACAATTCTCCTTCTCCGCCGCGTTAAGCATAGTCGATAATAATAAAAGACAGATCGATCGCTTGCGCTCATGACCGGCAACCACTACCAAACCTTAGAAATCAGCCATAAATCGACCCCTGACGAGATTAAACAGGCCTATCGGCGTTTAGCCAGACAATTCCATCCCGATAGTCAAAACGATAGTGCCAGTCACGATAAAATCGTCGCTATTAACGCCGCCTACGAGATTTTAAGCGATCCGAGGCTAAGAAAGGACTATGATAACCAACTAATCGCCAATTTTCCCGAAAAACGCGGCCAACGCACTGCCACTGCCCAGGCAAATTACCATCGTTACAAAGAGGCGGTCCAGGAAGACGAGGCCTTGGTCAAACAGTGGTATAACCAGACCTATAGCCCGATTAATCGCCTGATCGGTCAAATTATCCGGCCTCTCAAAGGTCAGATCGATCACCTATCCGCCGATCCCTTCGATGATCAGTTAATGGCTGTTTTTCAAGACTATCTAGAAACCTGTCGCCAAAATCTCGATCGAGCCAAAACCCTCTTTTGCCAACGGCCCAACCCTGCCAAAATGGCCAAAGTGGCCGCTTCTCTTTACTACTGTCTCAATCATCTCACTGACGGACTAGAAGAATTAGAAACCTTTACCCTTAACTACGACGATCACTCTCTCCACACCGGTCAAGAAATGTTTCGCATGGCCCAGCGTTTACAGGTGGAAGCTAAACAGATAGCCAGTCAGTGCCAAAATTAAATCTCTAGCCATGGGCAAAAAAAAAGACGAAAATAGATCAAGACCAGATTTACCCAACCCTAGCTTAACCCCGATGAGAGACAAACAATCAGAAATTACCAATATATCCACCCCTAGAGATTCTGATCTTTATTCCTTGCCTCCGGCCGTCCAACGGGCTGCTAATATCCTTTTACGTCAGGGAAGAATCGGTTTTTGGACGCAGATTGTCCTGGGCGTAATTTCAGGGGTTTTATTACTGATTGCTACCGCTAGTTTATTAGGGACGAGACAACGCACTTCTGGCATTGAAATCGGTGTTTTATGTGCCATTGGTGGGGCTGGTTTCTTGGTGGTCGCCATTTTCTTTTCTTCTCGTTACATGAAAATTGCCCGTCAAATGTTGAGAGGTGATCAAGATAGTCGCCCGAAAAAATCCGATACTATTCAGTTAATCCGTCAGGGTTTAATCGCTAATATTATCGGGATGTTTTTAACGATTTTGGGAGCGCAAGCGTTAGCGGGAATCGTCTTAATTAAATCCCTCAATGTTCCCCAAGGTACTTTTAATGTTGCCTCTAACCCCAGTCAATTTGTTAATTCGGTTGACCTGTTAATTGTGCAGGCTAATACTAATACAATTCTCGCTCACTTTACTGGTATCGTTACTTCTTTGTGGCTTCTTAATCGTATTACTTCTAAATAAATATGGCCATGCAACGCACCCGTTTGAGTACGCTGGCTAATGTCACCAGCAGTCGATTTAATCGCTTTTTTGGTAATCCTTGGCGGCGGATTTCCCTACAGATAATTTGTGTTTTATTTGGAATTTTTTCTGGTCAAGCAATTGTCACCACTGCTGGACAAACTGCTCAATGGGATGTCACCGCGGCCGGTTTATTAGTGCTGTTTACGGAGGCGATTAGCCGGATTGTTTACCGAAAAAGTTCTCAGGCTAAACCCGCACCGATTCTGCGAGAATCTTTCAATTTACTCAAAATTGGTATCACCTATAGTTTATTTCTAGAAGCCTTTAAAATTGGCTCTTAAATAGGGTTGGCTGAAAATGTTTCTTGGTGGGGTGAGGATTCAGGAGCCAGTCGGGGAAAGTGGAAACCTTGCCCTTAAGTGCCGACCGGCAGCGAGCAATCGTAGCCAGCCTAGACAGAACAAGTGTATTAGTTAAGCTGCCCAACGATACCCTTACTCCATGGCGCTTCTCAGGAAAATAAGGATTTCAGACGTTCATTCTCATTAGTACATTAAAATTACCCAGCTTTAGCATAGGCTCTGTAAGACTTTTAGCCATGGCTAATATATTCATACGGGAGAAGTTCAGTTATAATTAAATTACCAAATTATATTTAGGGCAAATTTTTTTAATCATCATGCCACAACAATCCTTAATCGCTAAAACCCTGACAGAGCAAGCCGTTACCCCCCCCGCACAAAATCGTTTAAATGTCAAGCTTTTTAGAAAAATATTTTTATTGTCTCCCCTGTTGTTTTGGGAATTATTGGGTTTAGAAGTTAGCTCAGTTAAAGCAGTAGAAAACCTACAATGTCCCGTTATTTCTAGGGAAGAAGTTGATACTAATGCTCTTAAAAGAGAAATTGCTAATTATTCAGCCACTCTGCGAGTCTATCCTAGCGATCTGGGTACGATTAAACTTTATCTTCAACGGGGAATGGCCCGAGAAAAAATCAACGATCAAAACGGTGCGATCGATGATTTCAGTCAATACATTTGGTATAGTAATTATAATGCTCCCGCCTTCAAAGATCGACAGTTACTAGCCCAAGCCTATTATCAAAGAGGTGTGTTAAAGTTAGCCATGGTGATTGAGGGAGAAAAAACCCCTATAGCCGAGGAAATACCTGTTATTGAGGAAAAAACCCCTATAGTTGAGGAAATCCCTGTTATTGAGGAAAAAAAACCTATAGTTGAGGAAATCCCTGTTATTGAGGAAGAAACACCCCTTATTGAGTCAGAAAGGCCAATAAGGAAGCAGCATCAGCTAAAATTATTAGAAGCTGCTCAAGCAGATTTTCGGCAAGCCTTTAAATATAATCCCAATGAAAGTGAAGTTTACTTTAACCTAGCAAGTGTTGCGTCTTTGCTCGATCATCAATCCTTGGCTTTAGATTATTATCAGCGTTTTATCGGTTATGAAACTGAAAATTATCGCGGCTATTATCATCGAGGACAGCTATACTCTCAGTGGGGAAATTATGCAGAGGCTATCAAAGATTATGATCTGGCTATTTTATACCAACCCGATCTAATTGAACTCTATTATAATCGGGCCATAGCTTTAGAAAAGATAGGGAGAAAACGAGAGGCTTTTAAGGATTATAAAATCGTTTTAAAATGCTCACCCAAACTATTTTTAGCCAAGAATGCTCCTAGCAGTTATCAAAACCGTGCCAGAGTACAAATTGAAATGGCTGACGAGGAAGTCGAATTAGCCAATTTATCTTCTAATTCCCCCCAAGGGTATCAAACAGCGATCGAGTATTATAATGGAGCCATCAAAGATCTAGCACTTGTCATCCGTATTAATCCCAACTACGATAAAATTCCCCATTCTAGAGCATTTCTTAAACGGGGTTATGCTCACCTAAGACTCAACAATAATCAAGGGGCAATTCAAGATTATAACCAAGCAATTTATCTGCAACCCCAAGACGCAAAAGCCTATGTATATCGGGGGTTAATGCGAGCCAATAAATATCAAGAATACGCGGGAGCTTTAGAGGATTTTACTGCAGCAGTGGCACGAAATCGTCATGATGCAGCCGCTAACTATCATCGGGGGTTAGTGCTGTATAAATTAGGGCGTTATCAGGAGGCAGTAGATAATTATAATATTGCCTTAGCCCAAGATGATCGGATTAATACACCTAGTTTTACTTCTCGATCTGTCTGTAGCGAAAATATCCGAGAATCTGCCGAGAAAAATTATTTTTATAACTCCAGAGAAACCGATTTTCGTCCTAATTATAATGTCTCTTGTCATGCTCTGGCCCGGGGAGATGCTTATTTTGCTCTGAAAAATTTTGCTGCGGCCGAAAGAGATTATACTACTTATATAGTTGCCTATCCTAACGATCCAGAAGGGTATCATAAACGGGCTAATGCGCGTTTTGAAAAAGGGGATAAACAGGGAGCGATCGAGGATTATAATGTATTTCTACAAAAAGTCCGGGATGCGAGAATTTTCTATAGTCGTGGGAATAGTCGCACTGACGTGGGAGATGATCAAGAAGCGATTACAGATTATCTGCAATCTTTGAGCATTAATCCTATCGATGTGACAGCGTATAGTAATCGGGGAAATGCACGCACTGATACCGCTACTATTCCCGATAATGTACAAGTAACACCGAGAATATCGGAGAATCCGATCGCCTATAATAATCGTGGTATTATTCGACGACAAACTGGGGATAAGGAGGGTGCTTTAGAGGATTTAGATAAAGCAATTAGCTTGAATTCCAATAATCCGATCGCCTATAATAACCGGGGAGTGATTCGCTTTGATTTGGGAAATAATACCGGTGCTTTGGAGGATTTAAATATGGCTATTTCTCTCCAGTCTAACTATGCTGAAGCTTACTATAATCGAGGTTTAGTTAAGGAAAAAATAGGCGATAAGAAGGCAGCGATCGCTGATTATCAATTAGCAATTACTTATCAGCCAAATTATGGCGAAGCTTATTATAATTTGGCGCTTGCCACCTACGACGATAAAAATCCTAGTAGTCGAGTAGCGAGCCTTAACTATTTGCAAAAAGCCGCTAATGCTTTGATAAAAACTGGTAATTTAGAACTTTATGAACGGGCGGTAGAATGGATGTTAAAAATGCAGTAATTTCTCGAAAAAATAAGCTAATTTTTGACAAAGACTTCAAGACTTGGCTATTTCAAGCCTTCAAAGAGCGGGGGAGTCTCTTATTGCCGATGAATTAGCCGCTAATCATCATACAAGGTTGGGTTGACGTAAGGAAACCCAACAACAGACCCAAGGAAACCCAACAAAAAGATTCAGACAGATTTAGGTGTTGGGTGTTGGGTTTCGCTTTCCCTGAGAATTGAGAGGTTTTCTTTAACATATTTATTCGCTCAACCCAACCTACGAAACTACGAAACTTACCCCCCTAATTGTTGTAAAATCTGCATCACCTTTTCATAAGCAGCCATATTATTCTGTTGGAGGAATAATATAGCTGCTTGTTGTAGATCAATTTTTACTTTTTCGGGTTGTCCTAATATGGCATATAAACCACCACGACCTAAGTAAGCTTGAGCCAAATTAGGATTAATTTCAATAGCTTTGTTGTAGTCAGAGAGGGCTAATTCGTATTTTTTTTGCTCAAAGTAAAGAACCCCCCGATTGACGTAAGCCTCAGCATAATTAGGATTAATTTCAATAGCTTGGTTGTAGTCAGCTAAAGCTAATTCGTATTTTTTTTGGTTTTGGTAAAGAACCCCCCGATTGTTGTACGCCTCAGCATAATTAGGATTAATGTCAATAGCTTGGTTGTAGTCAGCTAAAGCTAATTCGTATTTTTTTTGGTTTTGGTAAAGAACCCCCCGATTGTTGTACGTCTCAGCATAATTAGGATTAATGTCAATAGCTTGGTTGTAGTCAGCTAAAGCTAATTCGTATTTTTTTTGGTTTTGGTAAAGAACCCCCCGATTGTTGTACGCCTCAGCATAATTAGGATTAATGTCAATAGCTTTGCTGTAGTCAGAGAGGGCTAAATCGTATTTCCGCAAGTCTCTGTGAAGAAGCCCCCGATTGTAGTAAGCATCAGCATCATTAGGATTAATTTCAATAGCTTGGTTGTAGTCAGCTAAAGCTAATTCGTATTTTTTTTGGTTTTGGTAAAGAACCCCCCGATTGTTGTACGCCTCAGCATAATTAGGATTAAGTTTAATAGCTTGATTGTAGTCAGCTAAAGCTAATTCATATTTTTGTTGATCATCATAAAGAACCCCACGATTGTTGTAAGCCTCAGCTAAATTAGGATTAATTTCAATAGCTTTGCTGTAGTCAGAGAGGGCTAAATCGTATTTCTGCAAGTCTTTGTAAAGATTCCCTCGATTGTAGTAAGCCTCAGCATAACTACGATTAATTTCAATGGCTTTGCTGTAGTCAGAGAGGGCTAAATCGTATTTCCCCAAGTCTTGGTAAAGACCCCCCCGATTGTAGTAAGCCATAGCAAAATTACGATTAAGTTCAATAGCTTGGTTGTAGTCAGCTAAAGCTAATTCGTATTTTTGTTGTTCATCGTAAAGAGTCCCACGATTGTTGTAAGCTTGAGCATGATTAGGATTAAGTTCAATAGCTTTGTTGTAGTCATCTAATGCTAATTTGTATTTTTGTTGGTTATAGTAAAGAACCCCCCGATTGCCATACCAAGCAGCACGGGGAGCGAGATTAATTGCCTGAGTAATTGCGGCTAATCCCTCATCATAGCGTTTTAATCGACTTAATACTCCCGATTTCTCGTTATAGTAATTGGGGTTATTGGGAACCAGAGAAATCGCCTGATTAATCACCGATAATGCTTGCTCATAATTTTCTAAAGAGCGATAAACTCCACTTTGCTGTTGTAAAATACTACTGTGAAAGTTCTTTAAATCTTCCCCTTTAGGTAAGGTATTAATCGCTTGTTGCAAAGCTTCTATGGCTGGTTGATCTTTACCTAACTCACCTAACGCTAATCCCTTCCCATACCAAGCTAAATAGGCATTCTTGGGGTCATTTTGCTTAATCGCTTCATCAAAGGCTTTAATTGCTTCCTCAAACCTTCCTAACCGCCATAATTGTCCCCCCCTTTCTATCCAAATATCCGCCTTCGCATTGGTATTAGGAACAATAATACTATCAATCGCTATAAAAATTTCTAGTTTTTGTTGCGGACTAACTTGGGGTTGAGCAGTGGTTAATAATTGCGGTTTTACCTTCAATCTTTCTTGCAATCCGATAAAAGTGCTAATGGGAATCCCTAAACTAAACCCTAACTGAATTTTCCCTCCCCCTATTTTCTCTAACCCTGCTGTTTCTGAACCTCCATGAATCCCTATTACTCTCCCCTGGGAGTCTAAGACTGCACCGCCACTCATGCCCCCAAATGTGATGCTGGTATAAACTAATTCATAGCCTCCGGTTAAAGAAGCAACACTTTGTAATGTTCCTCCTTGTTTATTGCTTAAAGCACTTTGGTGGGTTTGTATTAATCCCCGTTCTTTATCGAGAATTGCACCGCCACTAAACAACCATTTCGAGGGATTGTTGCCAATTTTGGGGAAGCCTGCCGCAAAAACAAAATCATAGGTATTTGGGTTATAATTCGCTATTTCCGCAACGGGATAATTGTCTCGGCTTTCAAACTGAAAAACTGCTAAATCTACCCCTTTCTGCCGGATGATGGTGCTTTTCTCGATGTTTCGAGTTTTGCCGTCGCTGGTGACGACGGTGTAGGTGTGATCGGGACAAGGTTCACTTGCAGCATCTTGACTTTCTTCCTTGTTCTCACATAATACATGGTCTGCGGTTAAAACCGTGTAAATATTCCCTTTTTTAGCGATAATTACGCCACTTCCATTGGCTTTACTGCTACTATCAATCCGGACGGTGAAACCCTTCGCTTTCGCTTCTAATTCGGCGATATAGTCAGTAGGGGCGGTGGTTTCTATATCGGGGTTCACCTGCGGTAGGGGTAGGTTATAGGCGCTGAGGATTTCCGGACGGATGTAGGTTAATAGGGTATTAAGGAGAATGCCCCAGTTAACCGCTCTCATCTGTTGGATTTCTGCGTCTGTGGGTTTTGTACCGTCCTCGTAGATGTAGTTAGAGAGAATCGGATGGGCCGATCGCCCGTTAATACCGATTAACTCATCCTCGAAAAAGATACCACCGCCGCTCATTCCCTGCACGATATCGCCACTATAACCGACGCTGTAGCCCTCCCGGAGGGGTCGATCGCTTGTTTGTTCAATTTTCCCGTTATCGGTGGTGTACTGCCCCGTTTCTGCGGAATAACCGGTTACGGTGATATCTAGTTCCGCATCCGGGGAAATGGCGCGAATTTTAGCGATCGGATAATCCCGGGTATCGCTAAACTCCACCAGGGCCAGATCCTTATCTTTTAAAAGGGAATTCGGCGCGATCGAGGCTGTGCGGGTTTGGCCGTCGTGGGTTTGGATCTGTAGGGTGGTCGCGCCGCGGGTAACGTGAGCGTTGGTCAAAACGAGGTATATACTGCCTTTTTTCCCGATAATGATTCCCGATCCCCGATTTATCTCGCTAGTAATCTTAACAGTGACTTGACGGATCGATCGCTCGATCTGCGCGTTTGGGCTGTCTTCCGCCACGATCGCCGGAGCAGAGAAAGGGGATAGCGCTTTAACCGGTACGACGGGCAGAAGTAGGAGGCTTAGGAGTAGGGGAAAGGGTTTCAACATGGTTATTATGGGGAAATTCGGGGTAAAACAGCGAAAATTCTAGCGGGTGGGAACGCAATTATTTTGCGGGCCAGCAGATCTCGTACCACAGGGTGCGTCGCGATCGGCGAGTGGTGCTTTGGCGAAAAACTCCGTCATCGAGATATAGGTTTTATCTCCGGAATTCTGGAGGAGCATATCCGAGCTTTTCCCCTCTAGGATGTCCATGAGTTGTTGCAAGACTAAATCTGGATTGTCGTGGGGTTTAAGGGTAAAAAGTTGGCTATTACCATCGCAGGGATCGCCGGATCGTGAAACGCTGCAGATGATCGGGTATCCCTTCGCCCGGCCGGTGGTGAGATAGTTAAAACGCCCTTGATTATATGCTTCCTGGAATTTTTTCGTGACTTCCTCGCAACGAACCGGGGAACGTTTGGAGAAATATTCCGATTTCCAGCCGATAATCCGCACATTGCCGCTCCTTTGGGGAATCCAAGCGAGGGTGGCGGGGATTTTTCCTCCCGATGCGCGATCGAACACCTCTTTACAGAAGAAGGTGACGCCATTCGGGGTGGTCGATTGGCTGAAACCGGGGGCGATACCACCGAGGAGGACAGTGGCGAGGAGGCCGACGCAAGCGAGACGGTGGGAAATATATCTAGAGTTCATAGGGATAGTTCCTCAGAAAATAGGGATTAGAATCGTGATTAGGGTCAAAATGGGATTATTTAAGGGTTAGCGGCGGCGTTGAGGGTGTAGCGACCCGATTCACCCCCTTCGCGAGAGGTAGCCACTAGGATATAAACTCCATCGGCGGGTAATTCGGTTACGAGTCGAGCGTTAAAATCCCCGGGGGCGCGATCGACGCGCTGGTTACTACGGGCGACCTGTGGGTATTTTGTCCCCTCGGAAGATTGGAGAACGCGATAGAGGACAAGATAGGGAGCGATCTCGTTGCTGTTCATATCCAGAACGATTTTCTGTCCGGCACGACCCTCGAACCCGTAATATTGCTCGTTTTGGTCTTTGGTCAAGTTGCCTTGAACGGTCTGACCGTTAAGAGGGAGGGCGAGTAACTGTATCCGATCGTCCTGTCCTAATGTTGAGACGGTGGAGACATCGCCTGTTTTAACTGCGGTGAGGAAAGCTTGCAGGCGATCGAGGGAAACGGCGAAATTAATGCCGCTCTGGGTAAGGCCGATCGGGTTTCCCGCACCGTCGTAAACGTAACTCCCGATATCGCCTGCGACGTTAACCCCCACCACTTCCCCCCGTGAATTCAAAAGCGGCCCGCCGGAATTGCCTTTGTTGATATTAGCGTTGTGTTGCACAATGCCTTTTTCGGGGTCGAGACGGCTGATAATGCCCTGGGTGAGGGTGTTTTGATAGTCCTCGTTTAAGGGTGTGCCGATGACGAAAACGCTTTCGCCGACTTTGGCGGAGTTCGGACGGGCGAGGGGAAGATAGGGCAGGTTTTGGCGGTTATAAATCCGCAGGACGGCTAAATCCACGCCATTTTTAGCGAAGCCGATCACGTCTGCCGAGGCCTGCTGTCCGTTGGAAAATTTCACCGTCACCACCCGGGGGCCGTCCGCAACAACGTGGGCGTTGGTAATGATGATACCGTCGGGACTGACGAGAAAGCCGCTACCGTGGCCGCTGCCATTTTTGACGGTGACGACGGCGGGGCTGGCTTTCTGATAGACTCTAGAAGCGGTCTGCTCCTGCGCGAGGATGGGTGGAATGTTTTCCATCAGGAAGCCTCCTGGTTGAACCAGTAGGCCAGTGGTGGCCAGTAGCACCGATAGGGTGAAAGTAATTGGTTTCATCGGATTGGCTCCTCTTTAGTCGAGGGATACTTGCAAGGATGTTATCGTTGGTTTTTTCCCAATTATGCGATCAAGTTTTAAGTCCTCAGATTGCTTTTTTTACAAAAGTTTAGAGGGGGAGAGCGATCGCTCTCCCTTGCAACTTACGCACCTATCTGCCGTAGTGCTTCTATGGCGCTGTTGTACATTTCCGTGTTTCCCTGCTGGCGAAATAATTCGGCGGCCGTTGTTAGATCGGCGATCGCATTTTGTCTCTGGTTAAATGCGAGATGGACGTATCCGCGGAAATGGTAAGCGTAGGCAGCGCGGGGGTTTAGTCGGATCGCGGTGTTCAGGTCTTGAAACGCCGGCCGCCATTGTTCGCGAATCGTGTAAATCATGCCCCGACCGAGGTAAGCTTCGGCATAGTCCGGATCGAGTTCGATCGCTCTGGTGAATTGAGCGAGGGCGAGATCATATTTTTCCTGTTGGATGTAGTTAATTCCCCGGTTAAAGTGGGCGATCGCTTCTTTGTAGTTCGTTTGAGCGATCAGGGTTTCGGCTGGTTGTCGGCTTTCTAGGGCCATAACGGGGTGAACAGTGGCGAGGGTGGAGAGGCCGATTAGGCTGACGGTGGTAAGAAGGGCAAAGGATTTCATGGGTAGTTCCTCGGTGAGGGTGATTTGAGCTTCTACCTAATTCATCGGTTGCTTTTTTGAGAATATGCAGGATAGGGCGATCAATTTTTTTTCCTTTCGGGTACAAAAGGAAAAAGCGCGGCAATCGGCATCGCTTTGTTATCATTTAGTGAAAAATACTTGTTTTTTTTGATGCAATATGGTAAGCAAATCCCCGACGATTACTGATGCGGAATTAATTCGCCTCAGTTGTCAGAACCCGGAATTAGGCTTTGAACGCAATGCAGATGGAACGTTAGTCACTATGCCCCCGATCGGAAGTATTTCAGCGAATCGAGAACTGAAAGCCGGCGCTCGCCTGCTCTACTGGGTCGAACAGAACGGGTTAGGAGAGGTATTTAGTTCTAGCGGCGGTTTTAAACTGGCCAATAGCGCGGTACGCTCTCCCGATGTGGCTTTCGTGGCGAGAGAACGTTTACCGTCCGGTTGGCAGGAAAGGGAGGATGAATTTCTCGATCTCGCGCCGGATTTCGTGATCGAGATCCGTTCTAAAACCGATAGTTTATCCAAGTTAAAGCGGAAAATGGAGGAGTATCGGGAGAACGGGGTGAAGTTAGGATGGTTGATCGATCGCCACAATAAACAGGCTTTCGTCTACCGTCAGGACGGGACGATTACCTGTTATCCCGAGAACGCGATTTTAAGCGGGGAAGATGTGGTTCCGGGGTTCACCCTAGCGCTAGAAATCTTGCTGTAAGATCGATCGCTTTTTTCGGGGTGAGATTCAAAATCGATCGAGTATCTAGACCGCGCCTAATTGCCGTAGGAATTGCAGGGCTTTTTCGCGTGCTGGCGCGTTCCCTTGCTGGCGGAACAGTTCGGCGGCTTGTCGGAAATCCTCGATCGCTTTTTCCTTGTCTAGCCGATAGACGTAAGGAAACCCAACAATAAACCCAAGGAAACCCAACAAAAAGGAAACCCAACAATACACCCAAGGAAACCCAACAAAAAGATTCAGACAGATTTAGGTTTTGGGTGTTGGGTTGCGCTTTTCCTGAGAATTGAGAGGTTTTCTTTAACATATTTATTCCCTCAAACCAACCTAGGAACTACGGGCGCTCACTACTTAATTTAATCACTTGTTGCTCAGGAAATTTAAGGGTAAGTTCCCATTCTCCCCCTAATTCCCTCATCATACGGGTTAAATTTTCTAGGGTAAGATGTTGTTTTAAATCATCCGATTTTGCTGAGAAACAGGGCTGTTCACTTTCGCTTTCCGTGATTTCTTCAGAAGAAAGTCCTAGGCGTTGAAGAAGTTCATCAATGATTTGCATTTCTTGTAAAAGCTCTTGGGTTTTAGCTTCAATTTTTGCCCTTCTTTTAGAGGGCAGTTTATCCATTTCTTCATCAAAGGTAATCATAGATTTTGCTCCGTTAAGGTTTTTAAATAGGCTTCAAATCTTTTTTCAGCGATGGGAATGTTTTTTTCATACCATCTTTTATCGCCAGTTTTATTTCCTCCTACTAGCATGATAGCTTGACGGATAGGATCGAAAGCAAAAAGCACTCGCCAAGGTTGTCCTTGATGCTGTACTCGCAATTCTTTAAGGTTAGGGTAACGACTGCCTTGAAGAGTGTCAACATAAGGTCGTCCTAACAAGGGTCCTTTTTGTTTAAGTAGCCCAATATAAGCCAAGATTGAATCTTGTACAGTTTCTTCTTGCTCGTATAGCCAATCTCGAAAGGCTTCATCAAAGATAATATTCCATTCCATCTTTTTTTGTCCTAATTTTTACTCATTTCTTGGCGAATCATGCTGATTAGTTTTTGAGCTTGTTGATAACCTGCTTCATTCCCTTGTTGTCGATCAATTTTTGCTTTTTCGGTTTGTCGTAATATGGCATATAAAAGACCACGACTACGGATTATAGTAATCATAGCAATTATCGTCGATTGGGTTGACCCAAGGAAACCCAACAAAAAGATTCAGACAGATTTAGATTTTGGCTGTTGGGTTGCGCTTTTCCTGAGAATTGAGAGGTTTTCTTTAACATATTTATTCGCTCAAACCAAGCTAGGGACTGCACCTAGTTTTTTACACACAATTCCTGATGGTTTAAAATAGCTTCTGATACCTCAATGAGTAGAAAAGCGATCGCATCTTGATGATCCGCGTCGGTTAAAATGGTTTCGAGGGTGCTAGGGGTGGGAATTTCGTCCCCATCTGCCAACATAAAGGAAATATGACCTTTTAAGGCTTCAGTTGCCATTTTTTTCGCTTCTTCGATGGTTTCCCCTGCACTAATACAACCCGGAAAGTCATAAAATTGTACCCCATAATCACTATGGTTATCTTTATGAACGGTGGCTAAATAAGTAATCATTGATTTCTCATTTCAGGTTCGCATTAGATTATATTCTTCGCGGATTGATGAAGTTAGAGATTCCACTAAGATTAATTTTTCCTCAATTGACAGGTTTTTTCCTTGTTTAATTAATGTTTGTAAAGTCATTTTTTGCAAATCAAATTCCGGCACAAGTAGAGCCAATTCTTGTGTTTGTTGATTTTGTAAGTCAGTAATTAATTCTTGTAAAAATAAAGAATCATTACTTAAGTCTGAAATTTCATCTTCATAGTTTTCGAGAGCTTCTATTTGTTGAATACGGTCACTATAATTTTTGAGAAGGGATTCGAGAGCTTCGATAATAAATTGGATGTCTTTAAATGATAGAGTTTTCATAGTTTACCTCAACTTACACGATAAAAAAATTCACCAATTACCCTTAAGGCTTGTTGATAGGTTTCTATTGACATGGGAAATAAGGGTTTCCATAACCAGTGATTACCTCGATCATTAATTAATTCTAGCTCACTGGGAATAGAAATTCCCCGATCTAGTTTCCACCAGTTGTTTCCTATTCCCTGAACGGAAAAGGTCGAAATTCCCCCCGGTGTTTGTCCATCGACAAGGGTTTCTTTTACCCATATTTGCCCATTATTTTCATAGATAGCAATATCTTTGTTAGGACGAACATAATCCATTCTGGGAGATGTAGCATTACCTCTACGGTATAAATCAACGGGTGTTTTTATCATTTGTCACCTCCCTAATTGCTGTAAAATCTGCATCACTTGTTCATAAGTTGCCATATTATTCTGTTGGTAGAATATTATAGCTGCTTGTTCTAGGTCAATTTTGGCTTTTTTGGTTTGTTTTAATTTGGCATATAAAAGACCAAGACTACGGATTATAGTAATCATAGCAATTGCCGTCGATTGGGTTGACCCAAGGAAACCCAAAAAAAAGATTCAGACGGATTTAGATTTTGGCTGTTGGGTTGCGCTTTTCCTGAGAATTGAGAGGTTTTCCTTAACATATTTATTCGCTCAACCCAACCTACGGAACTACTGATTAACATAATTTTTTAGTTCAGGATGTGCTAATAATTTTTGAGCATCAGCAATTATTTTATTTCCCCATAAATTCTTTTTAAGGAAATCAATATTGGCAAATTGAGAATCAATTTTTAAAGCACTTTCAGCGAGTTTTAATGCTTTATCTTTTTCGCCTTGTTGATAAAAAACAACGGCTAAGGCTAATTGAATTTCGGCTGATTGATTGTTAATTGATAATGCTTTTTTGAATTGTTCATCGGCTTCATTTATTGCTCCTTGTTCATACTTAATTAATCCGATGTTTGTAATTGATACGATGTTTGTCATAGCATTAAAAGCATCTTTGTTAAGTTCAATAGCTTTGTTGTAGTCAGCTAATGCTAATTCGTATTTTTGTTGGTAATGGTAAAGAAACCCCCGAAGAAGGTAAGCCTTATCAAAATTAGGATTAATTTCAATAGCTTTGTTGAAGTCAGCTAATGCTAATTCGTATTTTTGTTGGTAATAGTAAAGAAACCCCCGACCAAGGTAAGCCTTATCATAATTAGAATTAACTTTAATAGCTTTGTTGAAGTCAGCTAAAGCTAATTCGTATTTTTGTTGGTCAGAGTAAAGACCCCCACGATTGGTGTAAGCCTCAGCTAAATTAGGATTAATGTCAATAGCTTTGTTCCAGTCAGCTAAAGCTAATTCATATTTTTGTTGGTAAGAGTAAAGAAGCCCCCGATTGCTGTAAGCCTCAGCTAACTTAGAATCAAGTTCAATAGCTTTGTTGAAGTCAGCTAATGCTAATTCGTATTTTTTTTGGTAATAGTAAAGCTCCCCCCGACCAGAGTAAGCCAGAGCATAATTAGGATTAAGTTTCATAGCTTTGTTTAAGTCAGCTAAAGCTAATTCGTATTTTTTTTGCAAGGAATAGTAACCCCCACGAATCACATACAAAAAAGCACGAGGAGCGCGATTAATTGCCTGAGTAATTGTGTCTAATCCCTCATCATAGCGTTTTAACTCATATAATACTACCCATTTTATGATATAAGATTTAGGATTATTGGGAAACAGAGAAATCGCCTGATTAATCACCGTTAAGGCTTGCTCATAATTTTCTAAAGAGCGATAAACTAAACTTTGCAGTTGTAAAATACTACTGTGAAACTCCTTTAAATCTTCTCCTGTAGGTAAGGTATTAATCGCTTGTTGCAAAGCTTCTATAGCTGGTTGATCTTTATCTAAACCAAATAACGCTAATCCCTTCCCATACCAAGCTAAATAGACATTCTTGGGGTCATTTTGCTTAATCGCCTCATCAAACGCCTTAATTGCTTCCTCATGCCTCCGTAACCGCCATAATTGTCCTCCCCTTTCTATCCAAATATCCGCCTTCGCATTGGTATTAGGGACAATAACACCAGTCATCGCTTGAATAATTTCTTGTTTTTGTTGCGGACTAACTTGGGGTTGAGCAGTGGTTAATAATTGCGGTTTTACCTTCAATCTTTCTTGCAATCCGATAAAAGTGCTAATGGGAATCCCTAAACTAAACCCTAACTGAATTTTCCCTCCCCCTGCTCCTTCTGAACTTCCATGAATCCCTATTACTCTCCCCTGAGAGTCTAAGACTGCACCGCCACTCATGCCCCCAAATGTGATGCTGGTATAAACTAATTCATAGCCTCCGGTTAAAGAAGCAACACTTTGTAATGTTCCACTTTGTTGCGTGCTTAAGTCACTTTGGCGGGTTAGTAGTAATCCCAGTTCTTTCTCGATAATTCTACCGCCACTAAACAACCATTTCGAGGGATTGTCGCCAATTTTGGGGAAGCCTGCCGCAAAAACAAAATCACCGGTATTTGGGTTATAATTCGCTATTTCCGCAACGGGATAATTGTCCAGGCTTTCAAACTGAAAAACTGCTAAATCTACCCCTTCCTGCCGAATAATGGTGCTTTTCTCGATGTTTCGAGTTTTGCCGTCGCTGGTGACGACGGTGTAGGTGTAATCAGCACAGCTGTCGGTGCGTGCCATTTCTCCGCAAAGGACGTGATCGGCGGTTAGGACGGTGTAAATATTCCCTTCTTTAGCGATAATTACGCCACTTCCATTGGCAATTACGCCACTTCCATTGGTTTTACTGCTACTATCAATCCGCACGGTGAATCCCTTGGCTTTTGTTTCTAATTCGGCGATATAGTCAGTAGGGGCGGTGGTTTCTATATCGGGGTTCACCTGCGGTAGGGGTAGGTTATAGGCGCTGAGGATTTCGGGACGGATGTAGGTTAATAGGGTATGAAGGGGAATGCCCCAATTAACCGCTCTCATCTGTTGGATTTCTGCGTCTGTGGGTTTTGTACCGTCTTCGTCGATGTAGTTAGAGAGAATCGGATGGGCCGATCGCCCGTTAATGCCGATTAACTCCCCCTCGACAAAAATGCCGCCGCCACTCATTCCCTGCACGATATCGCCACTATAACCGACGCTGTAGCCTTCCCGGAGGGGTCGATCGCTCACCTGTTCGAGGGTTCCCTTTGTCGTCCGATACTGTCCCGTTTCGGCAACATATCCCGCGGCCACCACTTCTAAACCGATGCTGTTTTGATTGATGGTAAACTCTGCGATGGTGGCGATCGCATAATTCCTGGTATCGCTAAACTCCAGCAGAGCGAGATCTTGATTCTCCGATAGGGAATTGGGGACAATGCGGGCCGCACGGCTGTGGCCGTCGTAAGTTTGTACCTGTAGGGTTTTCGTGTTGCGGGTAACGTGGGCGTTGGTTAGGACAAGGTAATTATCGCCTTTTTTAGCGATAATTGTCCCCGATCCCCGGTTTGTCTCGCTAGTAATCCGAACGGTGACTCGTTGTAGGAATTGCTCCTCGGTAAGCTCCCGATCGCCCTGTGCCGTCAGAATGGGATGATTAGAAATATTTCCGGCAGCCGGGGTGATAAGGGTTAACCCGGGTTGAGGCAGTAGGGAGAAAAGAAGGATGAGGGCGATCGAAGGTTTGATCATGGCTGTTACCTAGGGTTTGCTGAATAAATGTGAAATGTAGGCAAGGTAAGAGTTTTGTCGTTTTTCTCGTGAAACAGGTGCAAGATTTTGAGAGAATCGTGCTTCAAAACCTTGCGTCTTCATCGGCCCGGGTCCTGTAGGGGCGAAGCATTCGGGCAATAACCTATCGGTGAAACCGGAGATTTTCTATCCGAATGCTTCGCCCGTACTTTTTCAGCAAGCCTTACCTAGCTATTTTAAGTAGTAAGAACGAAGAAAAAAGAAGATACCGGAGGTGGTGAGAAGTGCGATCGCTGGGGGGATAATCGGAACCCAGAGACCGAAATAACTAAAGAGAAGCCAACCGATACCGGTGAGGGAAATCATAGCGATCGCCACTGTCAAAAGTACCGTTTTTACCCGAAGAAAACGCCACGTTAATAATCCCCCCACCAGGGACCAACCCAGCACCCAGAAAGCCTCCTGTAGGGGATTCCAGAAAGCGATCGAGGTACGTTCTCCTGTCATTGTATCGAGAATTTGACTGACCGCGTGCGCGTGCAAATAAACCCCCGGAATTGCTTCCGATGGGTTGCGACTAAAGGGGGTTAAAAAATCATCGATCCCGGGTTCTGTTACTCCAATCAGGACAATTTTTTCCCGGACTGATTCGGAATTAAAACCCGGATCTAAAACCTGTCGGAGAGATTTTTTCGGGGCAATTTTTATGATTGCATCGATGCCATTATCGGCGATTCGACGGTAAGCGAGCATAACTTGACGGCCGGATCGGGTATCGGATTGACTGGTTCTGTAGGGGCCGCGGTTGGATTGTAGCCAGTCACCGAGATGAGTATCCCCGATATTAATTTCTAGAATTCCCCGCTCCAGTTTATTGCAGTCAAAATCTTGATTCTGGGATTCTAGATATCGTTTGGCAATTAGGAGACTAAAACTAGGAGCATAATCTTTAAAATTACAGGACATTGAGTCAACTTTGGCCAAAGAATCCGGGGGAAGACAGGGAGAGGTGCGATCGAGTTTTGCCTGATATAAAAAACGACGAATTCGGGGAACTCCGGCAATGGTTTCGTCTGGGACTATGTTACTAAAACCACTCTGATTTTTTGGCAGTTCCGGGGGTGGGGGAAATCCGTCCGGTTGCGGGTAATTATTAAACTTACAAATCGAGATAAAATTAGGAGTATTTTGTAATTGTTTGGCTAGGGGTGGATAATCTTGACTGGCAGCGATGGGACGGAGGATATCTAAGGCGATAATTTGCGGTTCGTAGGGCAGTAATTTATTTAAAAGCTGCGATAATGCTTCTCCTGCGAGGGAACGTTTTTGATCGCTTCCTGGTATTGTTGGTCTTTTCATACCCATGCGATCTTGATAGGCCCAATCTTGGCGATCAATGGTAATAATTAATAATCTGTCATCGGGTTTATCTTTGGGTTTTAGTTGCATCAGGCGATCATAAATATTTAATTCTAAGGGTTCTAAAATTCCTGTTTCTCTTATTGCTAAGACTGTCATCGTTACGGCTAAACCTAAACCGAAAGTTAGAGCAAATCGTCGCCAATTTTGTTGTTTTTGAGGGGAGTTACTGAAACTATGCCAAGTGGGGGGTTCTTCGGTGGGATTGGGGCAAACTACGGGCAGCCAACTGGCACAGGGATAGTCTTTTTCCCAGTCATCGTGGAGATTTTTTTGGGCTTCATGTACGGCGCTATAGAGAGATTTATTATTGGTAAAAGCGGTTAAAAAGTATTGCAGAAATTTGGGAGAAACGGGATCGGGTAATTTCTCGCGCATAAAGATTAGATGGGGTAATGCCATCCCTTTTTCCCGGGATAGTTGTTGTGCCAAACCGATACCATCACAGGAGTTAAATATCGCTAACTTTAACCCGTTTTTAGTGGCTTCTCCCAGGGAAAAGCTAAAATCAGCTATCTTTAATTTATGAGTTTCTGTTAGTTGAATTTCGCAATCTTGGCCATCTTCTGTACTGGCACTATGACCGCTAAAAAAGAGAATATTCCAAGTTTCTTGACGCAATAACTGATTTAATTTTTGCGGGTGAGGGGCTTTTTCCCAGATAATTTCGGCTCCTGCTTTTCCCGCAATATCGTCTAAAGTTTTGCGATCTTCTTCGAGAAATCTTAAGTCGGTGGCATAGCCTAAAATGGCTAAAATCCGAATTTTTTCATGATTTCTTAATTGTCTGGCTAAGGTATCGTATTCTGAGACAATAATGGCTATATCTGCGCCAGTATTTTGGAGGATTTCCCATTTTTCCCAGGGGAATCTTTGCAGCCAAATATTATCGGTTTGTAACCAGATACGAAAGTTATTGCCAGAGCGCAGAATTGCGGTTTTGATCGGTTCAAATTCTGGGCTATTATTCAACCATTTGTTTAAGTTATCCTCAAATAATTTGGCTTTTTCTTGGCAGTTTTTAAAGACTAAACTCTGCTGAGAACTATTGGTAATTTGCTGGGGATTGCTATCTTTTAAGACTTTAAAAAATCCCTCTAATTCACTATAGTGACGTTGCCATTGACGGTAAAGAGTTAATAACTCTAAATTAGCTGGTAGCCTTGCTTTGATCACAGTTTGGGGACGAGAATTAAGATCGGGACGAATTTCTAATTTTGCTTTAAATCCCCGATCGAATGTGCCATCTAGTTCGAGAGTTAAGAGTTTAATCATTAAGTTTTTCCTCGCTTACACTTGTAAATATTCGGTTACTCTTGCCGATTCTAAAGCCACTTCAATAAAGAATTTATCCCCCAATTCAGCATCAAATCGATAACGAATAAATTCATCGTTATCTGTGGCAATTACTTCTCGAAAAACTTGACCAGTTTCGGTGAGAATACTTAATTTTAAATGGGGGGGTAAAGTGCTTGTTTCTCCCGTGGGGTAAACAGTCGCTTGCAGGCTAAATATTTCTTCAATTTTAGCGATAGTAATCATCAAAGCGAGGGGATTTCCCAGTAATTCTACTCCTAAATCTTTGATGCGTTTAATTTCTGTATTTTTGAATGCTGGAACCAGTGACAGTGAGCTAAAATTGAGGATACTTTGCCAATCAATGGGGAAATTATCGGCAAACCAATTGGTTAACTTGACGGGGGATTTTTGCCGACGGGTAATTAAAATTTTTCTCCAGTTACTATTGACGATAACTGCTGCCCATTCTTGAAAAGTAACGGCTTTTCTGGGAAAGATTAACTGAGGATTAGCTAAGATGTCGATCAAGGTTGTCAATCTATCTAAAGATAGTTTTTCTTCCATCTTTTCCCGTTCAATCTTAACTGGTTGTAATTGACACTCTCCCCATAAATCCAAAGAATCTGATCCTGATTGCAGTTGATTTCTCGGTAGAGAGTAGTTAAGATTACGCTTAATATATTGTCCTTTTTCCTTAATATCTTTATGGGTAGTATAACCCCAAATTCTCAGATGACTTTCGGCAGTGTTTACCTGTACAGCTAGATAATAATCACCAATTAATTGAGGAATATCTACCCATTCTTGAGGAATTTCGATCGCTTCTAGATCCAGAGTTTCGCTGGCAATAACTATTACTGACTTTTCGCCTAATTTAACGGTAAAACCATTAACTCCTAGTTGCCAGAAATCCTCTTGATTTTCTACTAAGCTAACCCCAGTCATCCCTGACTGTAGATAGTTAAAAATAACTTGTTGACAGAGATAATTAACATAAAATCTCTGACGAATACTGGCATCAGTAAAACTGGCACTTTTTGCCCAACTTATCTCTTGAATATCGGCGGGTATTTCTAGCCAAATGCTATCAGGAGTTAGTTCTAACCAATCATTAACCATAATTAATCCTCCTGAGTTGTTGCGCTGGTTTGATAGTAGTATGTTAGCCATGGTTCTATTGCCTTACTAATAACTTCTCTATCGTGAGACTGGAAAGAAATATGCAGGTTTTCGCTGGCCCAGGGTAAAAACTTTTTAGCGAGGTGACGATAAACTTTATCCAGTTCCCTAGAAACCTGATATTGTTTGATAACTACCGTGGTGATTTCTGTAATCTTAGCGGCAATTGCCACTTGTCCCAACCCTGAACCATAAGTCATCTCTAGAATTAACTGAATTTGCGGATGCAGTTTTGCCTGTTGCGGCTGCTGACAAATCTGTTGAATTTCTGCCCCTAACCAAGCTAGAATTTTTTGGTGGTTTTGTTGCGACTCGCGAAAATTTTCCGCCGCTTCTAATTGCTGCCAAGGGGTATCATGATCAGTATCTTCGATCATTTCTTCCCTCGTGCTACTTTCCTCACCCCCTAAAGGTTGCTGTAGGGAAATTGTTTTTCCTTGGGGAAATAAATGATCAAAAATAGCTTGTCCCGCATCCTTTAACCATCGGGTAATTGTCGCAGAATTGATTTTGATGGTAGAGTGGCTATCCGAGTTATAAGCAGCGGCGATTTTTTGCCAGATTTCTGGACTAGGTTCCTGAATTTTACCATCGGTTTTTATTTTTGCCTGGGCATAAATTTCTTTATAGTAATCCCAAGCTAAAAGGTAATTTTCGAGAGTTTCCCCCACTAATCCCCTCGCCCGGAGAGCTTGGCTGAGACGCGCTCCGGTAGAATTAAGTAGTAGGCTCCAAGTATTATGGCCGAATGCTTGACTGATCTGACGGATGCGATCGATTAAGCGATATTTAATCCTCTGAGTGGCAAAATTATCGAAGCGAGTGGAGAATAAAGGCTTAAAGTCAGCTAAGATAGCCTCAAAACCAAGAATTCCTTCGTTAAAGTAGTCTTCGATCTGATAATCTAGTTTAGCTTGATATTTTTGATAGATTTCGGCAGCAGCCCAGTAGCAAGGTTCCTGCAAATAAGCGTATAAATGCCCACGGAAAAGATGATTTTTGGAACCGGGATTCTGATACTGTTGCTGAAAGAATAGGGCCCAATACTCCTCTGAATCGACATTAGGATCGATTGGGCCATAGCTTTCCATGTTACGACGCAAACGCCGATCGCAATTCCATTCTGTCCTATTTTGCTGCAAAACTAAAAAGCAACAAAACTTCTCCAGCAAAGTCTCTCGTTTTTTCATCTAGCTAGTCCCCGTGGAGGTCAACTAAACTCTCTATCGTTCCACTTGCAGCTTTTATGCAGTATTTTGGCATTTGCTTACTAAGTGATCTTACTCGGTCTAGGAGAGTCACATTGACATACTCCCCCACCCCCAACAGCTAACCCCCAGGGAGGACCAGAACGGGCATATTAAAAAAAAACCTGTCCACTGTTCCTGAGAAACGTTAACATAAATTAACAACCCCTTGACAACCGATAAGATCATCCTCAATTTATCAGGAGTTCGACAGCGTGAACAAAAACGGTAATAACAAAAAATGGCGCAATGCGGGACTATATGCCCTATTGTTAATCGTAGTCCTTGCCTTGGCCTCAGCTTTCTTCGATCGCCAGCCAGCAGTGCAACAAACTTGGAAGTATAGCGAATTTTTACAGGAAGTGCGGGAAGGTAAAGTAGAAACCGTGCGCTTAAGTGCTGACCGGCAACGAGCGATCGTACCCACCCAAGATGGAGCAAATGTATTAGTTAACCTGCCCAACGATCCGCAATTAATCAACATCTTGGCAGAAAATAACGTTGATATTTCCGTACTGCCCCAAAGAGAAGAAGGAGTATGGGTAAGAGCCTTCAGTAGCCTATTTTTCCCTATATTGCTTCTTGTTGGTCTATTTTTCTTGCTCCGTCGCGCTCAAAGTGGCCCCGGTTCCCAAGCGATGAACTTCGGCAAATCGAAAGCAAGGGTACAGATGGAACCCCAAACCCAGGTTACTTTCGGTGATGTGGCCGGGATTGAAGGGGCAAAATTAGAATTAAACGAAGTGGTGGACTTCCTGAAAAATGCCGATCGCTTCACGGCAATTGGGGCAAAAATCCCCAAAGGAGTCCTTTTAGTCGGTCCTCCGGGGACAGGTAAAACCCTGCTTGCTCGCGCAGTAGCTGGAGAAGCAGGAGTCCCGTTTTTTAGCATTTCCGGTTCGGAATTCGTGGAAATGTTCGTCGGGGTGGGTGCTTCTCGCGTCCGCGACCTATTTGAACAAGCGAAAGGGAATGCACCTTGTATCGTCTTTATCGATGAGATTGATGCTGTCGGTCGTCAACGGGGCGCCGGTTTAGGGGGGGGTAACGATGAACGGGAACAAACCCTCAACCAATTATTAACGGAAATGGACGGTTTTGAAGGTAATACAGGTATTATCATTATCGCCGCCACTAACCGTCCTGATGTGCTGGATGCCGCTTTATTACGTCCGGGTCGTTTCGATCGCCAAGTGGTGGTGGATCGTCCCGATTACGCTGGCCGTAAGGAAATCCTTAATGTCCACTCCAGAGGCAAAACTTTGGCCCAAGACGTGGATCTCGATAAAATCGCCCGTCGTACCCCCGGTTTTACCGGTGCGGATCTGGCTAATTTGCTCAACGAAGCCGCAATTTTAGCCGCACGTCGCAATTTAACCGAGATTTCCATGGATGAGATCAACGATGCGATCGATCGTGTCTTGGCCGGTCCTGAGAAGAAAAATCGCGTCATGAGTGAAAAACGCAAAACTTTAGTTGCTTACCATGAAGCTGGTCACGCTTTGGTGGGTGCTTTAATGCCGGATTATGATCCCGTCCAAAAAATTAGTATTATTCCTCGCGGTCGCGCTGGGGGTTTAACTTGGTTCACTCCCAGCGAGGATCGCATGGAATCCGGGTTATATTCTCGCGCTTATCTGCAAAATCAGATGGCTGTAGCTTTGGGGGGTCGTTTAGCGGAAGAAATTATCTTCGGTGAGGAAGAAGTGACTACGGGTGCTTCTAATGACCTGCAACAGGTGGCACGAGTAGCGCGGCAAATGGTAACTCGTTTCGGCATGAGCGATCGCCTGGGGCCGGTGGCCTTAGGTCGTCAAAATGGTAATGTTTTCCTAGGTCGTGATATCGCTTCCGATCGAGATTTCTCCGATGAAACTGCGGCAGCTATTGACGAGGAAGTGCGTAACCTAGTGGAACAGGCCTATCGTCGCGCTAAAGAGGTTTTAGTCAATAACCGCGCCATCTTGGACCAGTTAGCACAAATGTTAGTGGAAAAAGAAACCGTGGACGCGGAGGAGTTACAAAATATCCTCGCTCATAACGATGTGAAAATGGCGGCTTTAGCTTAAGTTTTGTAACATTTTCTTGACAAACAGCATCCTGATGGGTGCTGTTTTTTTTGTTAAATGAAAATTAATGACAAACTTAATTTCTTGCTGATAAGCTGTTAATCAGCTTAACAATACCCTGTTTAAATGCGTCTTAGCTTAACATTCCTGTCTTTTCACTGATTACTGTTTACTGTTCACTGTCATGTAGCATTGATGACTACTTCCTCTTTACCTATTTTAATTGTTATTTGTGGGGCAACTGCCACAGGAAAATCCAGTTTAGCACTACAATTGGCTGAAAAGTTTAATTCAGTAATTCTCAGTGCCGATTCCCGACAAATCTATCGAGAATTTAATATTGGTACCGCTAAACCTAGCTTAGAAGAATGTCAGCGGATTCCCCATTATCTAATTGATATTTGTGATCCTCAAGATAATTTTACCCTAGCACAGTACCAAGAACAAGCTGAGGATTTAATCAACAATCTCCACTATTCTCCCCTGTTTTTGGTTGGTGGTACGGGACTTTATATCAAGTCCATTGTCAAAGGTTTAAAAATACCGAGGGTTTCTCCTCAAGCGGATTTAAGACAGCAATTACAAGCTTTAGGGCAATCCTATCTTTATCAAATTCTGACGCAGGTAGATGAGGAGGCAACTAAAAAAATTCATCCCCATGATCAGGTAAGGACTTTACGCGCTTTAGAGGTTTTTTATCTGACAGGAAAACCTATCTCTAGTCAGCAGGGAGAAAATCCTCCCACTTATCCGATTTTACAAATTGGTTTAGATTGTTCCCCAGAAAGTTTAGGCAAGCGGATCACTGTTCGTACTCATCAAATGATCGCCAGGGGATTAGTAGCAGAGGTGCAGAATTTGGGGGATAAATACGGTTGGGATTTGCCACTTTTGCAGACTTTGGGTTATGCAGAGATTAAGCAATATCTGCTCGGGGAAATTTCTTTAGAACAGGCGATCGATCTAATTATCCTCCACACCCGTCAATTTGCCAAACGTCAGCGCACTTGGTTTCGTGCCGATGCTGATATTATCTGGTTTCCCGTCGATAAAGAAAATTTATTGGAATCGGTGGAACGACAAATTATTTTTTTTCTTGAGGGGTTGTCAAGGCCCGATATAAAAACACATCATCCTGATTAAAGATTAACCGGAAGTTCTCATTTTGATTGAGTTTATTTAAGTGAGCATCAATTAGTTCTGATGAACTAGACCAACCGGGATGACGGCGATCGAGTAGGATATAATTAAATTGATTTAAATCTAGGGATTGGGAACCTTCGATCGCTAATTTGATCATTTCTCGATGGGTAAGATGGGGGGCAATTCTAGAAGTAGTCAAGACACTCTCACTGGTGGTAATTTGGGTTAGAGCTTTTTGGGTGGCGGACCAAGTATCGAGGGAATTTAAATACAGTGACCAAAAATAGCCGTATTTAGCTAAGGCAAAAAAGGCAATAATTGCCCAAGTAATTATCCATTTAGGCTGCTTCAACCAGCTGCTATTATGGGCTAAAGTGGCGATAACCGCTAGAAATAAAAAGGGCAAAATTGGCAGGGAATATTGAGTGGTTAAGTTTTTTTGTGGGGCATGATCTGCTAATAAATTTAAAGCGAGTGCGGGAATAGCGGCAATTATTGGGGCAGAATAGCGCCAGGATAAACCCCAAACTAAGGGAATAAATAATAGGATTAGGTATTCTAGATTATGGCCAGTAAAGATTTTTCCCAAGACAAGATCGGGTTTGAGGAAAAGATTAAAGATAATTGCTGGTAAACTATCTCCTAGATAACTATATCGAGAATCGGCCATTTCAATAACTGCTGATTTTCCTGTCAGGAGAGGGATTAATAATTTCGTGGTGATAATAAACCAAAGAATGCCGCTAATCATAGCAATTATTCCTAGGGTTTTTTTCTTTTCCCAGAGAAGTAACCAGATACCCATTCCCAACAATGTTAAAGAGAGAATTGCTTTACAACCGAGAATAATAATGATTCCTAGACAAAATCCCCAGAGATTATTTAATCTTGCCGCTAAAATTGTCCAAAAAATCGCTGGCACTGCGATAACTTCGGGATGAAAATCAAAGAGATTAACATTAAAAATTAGGGGATAGAGCAGATAAACTAAGGCTAATGTATAAGCTTGTTTTTCTTTTAATCCCGCTTCTATTGCCAATTGCCAGATGGTAAAAGCACCAAGAGAAAGGGAAAAAGCTTGTAAGAAAAGCAGCCAATAAACGCTAGGATAAATTTTATAAAGTAAGGCTATAGGATAGAGAATAAAAGCGATGTGATCGCCTAAAATATGGTAGTCCACAAAAGATATAATCGGTGGTTTACCTTGAGAAATTAAGTAAACTCCCTGATCGAACCAACCAAGATCGAGAGCATTAGATTGAAATAAAATATGTCTGATAGCACTGCAAACAAACAGGATTATTGTACTGGAACTAACTAACCAAAATAAATCATTTTTTTGTGGCATAATCGTTAAGTTTCACTGGGATTTTTCGGGGTTATTACGACAATACTGCCAGGTATGTATAAAATAGGAAGCAACTTCAGTAAACCATGTTTTAAAAATATTTCTGTTCTCACTGGTGACGATAACCCCATTAATAAACTCTTGCCATTGGGGATCATTAGCGGGAAGAATGAAACCATAATAATCACAATTTAAAGGATTGCGCGGGATAAGTTTATAATCTTTTTCTAAGGATAAACCGAGAATGACAGCTTCTCCAATGAGCAGAATACCATCACTAGCAAAAGCATCTATTCTATTCCTTCTTAAACTTTGGATACCCCGCAGTCTTCCCGTCACTCCTTGAAATTCTTGATAGGTAGCAAGAGGATATTTTTGTCTTAATAATTCTTGAGTGCTGGTATCTCGCAAAACTCCAATACTTATACCTTCTAAGGACGAAGAAAAGTTAAAATTCTTCTGATTATCACTCCTCACTAAAAACTGAGTTCCCGTGACAAAAAAAGGACGAGAAAAACTGACACCATCAGGTATATTTTTTCTGATACTATTGGGACCACACTCGAAATCAACGGTTTTATTTTCCAATAACTGGAAGCGATTAAATAAAGTCGATTTATAAATTTTGACACTGATGATTTGGAGGTTTAATTTTTGCTTAAGCTCCTCTCTAAGCAATTGGATAAAATCTAAGCATAATCCCTGCAAATTATTATTACTATCTCGATAGCCAAAAGGAATGGCATCTTCTCTCATCGCTACTTCTAATAATCCCGTGCGTTTAATTTTTTCTAGAACCGTTTCCGACTTAGCTGGGAGGGGAGCAAAAAAATTAGATAAAATAACGAGAGTAAGAATGATTAATTTCATGACTTTTGCCGAGATTATTTAAGATTTGTTATGGACTTGATCCCATTGATCTAAAATGTCTTTAAATAATAATTCATCTAACCATGTTTTTACTACCACTGTCAAAGGTAAAGCCAATAATAAACCTAAGATGCCAAATATTTGAGCGAAGAAAATTTGAGCGATTAGGGTAATTGCCGGTAGTAAAGATACCTGTTTAGCCATGACAGTGGGTGTCAGCAAATAACTTTCGACATTTTGGATAATAAAATAGAGAATCAGAATAGCGACAATTTTCCAAGGTGCATCGATAACAGCAATGAGGATCGGAAAAATCACACTAGCAGTCGGTCCGATATTAGGGATAAAATTGAGCAATCCTGCTAGGATAGCATGAACGAGAACTAGCTTAATTTGTAGAACGAAAAGACCGAAACCACTTAATAATCCTACCATAGTTGAACTAATGGCAATTCCCAACAACCAATTACCTAAACCTGCTTCCGACCGGGTCAGAATTTCCTCGGCGCGACGACGATAGAAGTGAGGAAATAATTTTAAGAAAGCTTGTCGATAGGGTTGGGGGTTGACTAACATCATCATTGCTAACACCAGCACGAATAATAATTGCAAAATTGCCGCAACTGAGTTAGAAAAGAAGGTAAAAAAGTTCCTAAAAACAAAGGTTCCTAAAGGTTGTAACTGCTGGACTAAATCAGTTAAATTAGGCAGCGGTGGCAACCAATCAAATTGAAACTGTTGTCGCCATTGAATCGAGTTATTGCGGACTAAATCCCAAGCTTGTGGTAAAAGTTCAATTAATTTTTGAAACTGTTCGATAAAGGGGGGAACAATAATTATAAAAAATAAAATCACAATTGCTAGACTCGTCAGCAGGGTAATTAAAATAGCCAACCCCCTTTTAATCCCTAATCTCTGCAATCCTTTCGCACATCTATTTAAGGCTACGGTAAACACGATCGCCATAAAAATCAATAATAACAGCTGTCGAATCTGCCACAATACATACAGAGCCATTATTAAACAGATAAACCCCAACCACTGACCAAATTTCACAACCTTGATTTATCCTATCGGGACAAGTTTTATCATACAGCAGTCGGTCGTCAGCTTTTTCAGTTATCAGTTATCAGTTATCAGTTACCAGTTATCAGTGGGACTCTGGTTCTTCGTTACTTGGGATGGTTCCATCGGGTGGCATAAATCGACTAAATCCTTATCTGGCAAGAGACTTAATTGATTAGTTCGTTCTAGAGTGAAAACAATTGGCAAAAATCGCAGCCATGTCTTTCTCTATAAGGGTTTCATCCCTTATAACCCCGTCCATTGCATAACACAAACCGAAGAACCTGGAGTGTTAAGTGAGCAGTATATGGATGACAGCAACAGTGCTGTCTTTTCACTGATTACTGTTTACTGTTCACTGATAACTGACCAAATCTCCCCACTTCCCTCTCCCTAACCCCCAACAGCATAAATTAAGTTTTGTATCAATAATTTGCTAATTTTGCTGTTATGTGCTATACAGTTACGCATCAAAACAGGATAGAAAAACGAGATTTTCTTAATTACCAGACATTTTCTCAAATTTTATGGCAACTCTCCCAGAGTCAAATTATCCTGAAAGAAATCCTCTCCTAGAAAATCCGACAAGACTCAGAGAAATTGTGGCCATTAATGCTTTTATCCTTGTATTAGGACTTCGATGATGAAAGAATTGGAGCGATACTATAAAGTTTTAGGGTTAGATCATGGGGCATCTCTCGATGAGATCAATCAAGCCTACAAAGATTTGGTGTTTATTTGGCATCCCGATCGCATTCCCAAAGATAATCAGCGTCTTTTGGAAAAAGCCACCGCTAAACTGCAAGAAATTAACCAAGCTAGGGAACAATTGCGGCAAATTCATCAAAATTCTTCTAAACGCTCCAATTCCGCCCCTAAAACTGAAAAACAGCCCGCCCACGCCTATAAAACTGCTTCCCCCTATCAGCCTCACCCTAGCCAACCCAGCCAAAATTCCCAAACCCACAGTCATAAAACCCAGAGTCAACAAACCCACAGTCAACAAACTCATAGTCAACAGAGCCACTCCCAGAATAACCATCAGGTTCACAATCAGGGTGCCTGGCGTCCTCACTATCGGGATTTAAACGGAGCCGATTTACAGGGGGCTAACCTGAAAGAAAAAGATCTCTCTAGTCGCAGTCTCATCGGGGCAGATTTAAGCCATGCCGACTTAAGCGATAGCTTCCTGCACAAAGTTAACCTAGAAAAAGCTAATCTGTACAAAGCTAATCTTTTTCGCGCCAATCTCCTCGAAGCTAATCTTAAAGGCGCAAATTTACAGGAAGCCAATCTCATCGGGGCGGATTTAAGCGGGGTGGATTTAAGTGGGGCGGATTTACGCGGGGCAAAAATTGGCTTTGGTAAGCGTATTATGGTGAAATTAACCGGGGCAATTTTAACAGGAACAATTCTCCCCGATGGTTCGATTCATCAATAGACCTCTTGCTAATTTTGATGTCCCTTTAATATGAACTATCACCTGATGGGCATTTATTACACAATCGCTGCTGTTTTTCTAGGGATGCAATTAGCTGCAGGAGAAAATTTATCGGCGGCAGCTCCTGATTTTCTCCGGCTGCAGAAAGCTTTAGAAAAACACAATTTCATCGTCAAAATTGCCCCGCCACCAGTGCGAGGAGCCTACGGTTTATTTGATAGTAAAACTAGAATTATTTGGATTCATCCCCTAGTTTTTGACTTAGGTATTGCCCGACCAACATTAATTCATGAAGCTGTCCATGCCGCTCAACTTTGTCATGGAGGCAAAACAGTTAAAGCTCTTAATTTAGCCATAGAACCACCGGCAATGACCAGAAGATTTTTTATGAATTATCAGGGTTTTAGCAGACAAATTGAAGCGGAAGCCTATACTGTTCAAGTTCAGCCCGATGGTCTAGATTTAGTGATTTCTTTACTGCAAAAATATTGTGCTTAGAAAACCTGTCGATAAATCTACCAATCCCGTTCTAATTCTTCGGCCACACGACGATAATCGGCGCTGGCTTCTTGGGCATTTTTACCGCGCCAATTGGTAATAGCTACCCCGTCTAAAACGGCTTTTTCGTGGGCCTTATAATTTCTGACAAAAGCATGACAGGCAGGAATACCTAATTCTAATAAAGTATTTTGTGCTTCCAAAGTTTCCTTAAGACTACGGGAATCCACTTTCGTTAACAAAACCCGATAGGAAATTCCTAGGGGTTTAACTGCCGTGCGTACCGTGTCAATTAAAGCCATTAAATCCATCGGTGCGGGAGGAGTCGGTAAAATTAAATAATCTGATTCTGCTATTACTGCGGTAAGTAATTCGGAGCGCAAAGCTGGTGGTGTGTCAATCACGATCAGATCGTACTCGATAATTTGACGCAATTCTCCTAATTTCTCTGTATTAATTTGCTTGGCTAAATCAAATACCATACCCGCTTGATTTCTTTCTACCCACCAAGTGGAGGAACCCTGCGGATCCGCATCCACCAGCAAAACACGCTGATTCTGCCCCCAAATTGCCGCTAAATTGACCGCAGTGGTGGTTTTACCCACACCACCTTTACCGTTGACAACAGCGAGGATTTTTGGGCTATTAGGCTTTAATTGCGAGGTCATTTTCAGTTATCAGTTATCAGTTATCAGTTAAGTAAGTAGGCGTTAAAAGTTATCAGATGCCCCTCTTATTAAGGGGGGATCCCCCCGCCTACCGGCACCCCCCTTATCAAGGGGGGCAGGGGGGATCGAACCTAAAATCTATCTTCAATTTAATTATAACCAGCTACTTATCAGTTATCAGTTACCAGTTATCAGTTATCAGTTATCAGTTATCAGATTTGAGTTTTAAGTTCACTGATTACTGTTTACTTTTTACTGATCACTGAAAAAAAGCTCCCCACTGATTACTGTTTACTGATCACTGATCACTGAATATAACTAACCAGAAAGTTTTTGATCTAAGATTTGGCTAGTTAATTTAGGATCGGCTTTACCGCCGCTTTTTTTCATGACTTGACCGACAAAAAATCCCTTAAGATTGGTTTTACCCGCCCGGAATTTTTCTAACTCGCTTGGATGGGAGGCGATAATTTCCTCGATCAGTTTTTCGATCGCAGAATTGTCAGAAATTTGTATTAATCCTTTCTTTTCCACCAGCGCTTTAGGTGAACCGCCTTGAGTGAGAAGTTCTGGTAAAATTTCCTTAGCAATTTTGCCACTAATTGTTCCCGTTTCAATCAGTTTAACTAATTCGGCTAAGTCTGACGCTTGCAGGGCAATTTCTGTGATCGTCAGCTTATTATTATTCAAATAAGCGGCGATATCTTGACTGATCCAGTTAGCGACTAATTTGGCATTGGCCCCCGCAATTACAGCAGTTTCAAAATATTCGGCCACGGTGCGATCATCGGTTAAAACCCTGGCATCGTAGGCGGAAAGACCAAATTCTTCTTCATAACGACGACGTTTACGAGCGGGTAATTCCGGTAATTCTTCCGCCCAAGCTTTTAACTGTTCGGGGGAGACTTCTAGGGGGGGTAAATCCGGTTCGGGAAAATAGCGATAATCGCTAGAACCTTCTTTTTTCCGCATACTAATCGTCCGTTGACTAGCTTCTTCCCAAAGACGGGTTTCCTGTACGATCAATTCGCCATTTTCGAGCGCTTCAATTTGTCGAACGATCTCGTATTCTATGGCTTTTTGGATAGCACTAAAGGAGTTCATATTTTTAATTTCTACCTTAGTCCCGAACTTTTTAGTGCCTTTTTTGCGAACAGAAATATTGACATCGCAGCGCAGGGAACCCTCCTGCATATTGCCGTCACTGATGCCGAGATAACGCACTAAACGCCGTAATTCTTGGGCATATTCCGCCGCTTCGGCCCCGGTGCGTAAATCCGGTTCCGAGACAATTTCTAATAATGGTACACCTGTACGGTTAAAATCCACCAGGGAATGGGTGGAACCGGAGAGACGTTCGCTGCCAGCATGAACCAGTTTTCCCGCGTCTTCTTCCATGTGCAGACGGGTAATACCGATAATTTTGCGGCTAACTTCCTTAGTTTTTTTATCGACGATCTCGATTTCTAGTTGACCCTGTTCGACAATAGGGAGATCATACTGGGAAATTTGATAATTTTTCGGCAGGTCGGGATAAAAATACTGTTTGCGATCGAATTTGCTATGAGGTGTAATTTTACCATCGATAGCTAATCCCAGTTTAACGGCACTGGCCAGGACTTCTTGGTTAAGGACGGGTAATACCCCCGGATAACCCAAACAGATGGGACAGACGTTAGTATTGGGGGGACTATCGAAGTTGGTGGGACAGGGACAAAATATCTTGCTTTTGGTGTTCAGTTGACAGTGGGTTTCTAAACCGATAATTGCTTCGTATTCAGTGGCAGACATATTTTCTCGCTCTCGCCGACACAGGAATGATCTGTTTAATCATTATAGTCGCGATTCTGGAGCATTCCCTCCCTTCATAAAACTTAATACTGTAGTTACTAATCACTCTATGCACCTTTAATATAGCTTAAAAAAGATAATTTATTCAGCCAATGTACGCCATTATTTTAAATTTTATCAAAGGCATAAGACAGGGAAGCTTATCGATAATTTTTCACCGATAAACCTAGCTTTTTTAGTATCGACCACCGACCACCGAAAACCAAAACTTCCCACCTCACCGTTAAGATAACCGCCATAAATCGTAGCAAAAATTAACTTCTAGAGACGGGATATTTGCTTAGTATAGAAACAGAGAGATTATGTCCAAGAACTGACCCCATAACCGGCCAAAAGCAATATAAGCGGCGACAGTGATCATTTTCTAGGCGAGTATTGCCTTAGTAAGTAGGTGGGTGGAATTAAATATAAGATGAACGTAGGTTGGGTTGAAGTATGAAACCCAACGCCCGCATGGGTTACGCTACCGCTAACCCATCCTACAAATAATTGTGCCTCCCTACTTAATTGACGATTTTTACTTTTTACTCAATTTTATGTCTTTAACTCTCTCAGAACAACTCAAACGAGAACAATTATCCTACCCCCAAACTCTCCTCCATCATCTGCAAAGGTTACGGCATTTTGTGACAGTGGAAGGAGAGGAGAAATTGCAGCAGTGGAAAAACCTAATTGAAAGGGAGAATTTTCAACCTAGCACCCGTAATTTAGCCTATTATCTCGCCCTGAGACAAGAAGATATCCGGGATTTGCAATTAGCTTTAATGCCCTGGGGATTATCTTCCCTAGGCCGGATTGAATCGAAAGTTTTACCGACCCTCGATGCGGTAATTGCCACTTTAGGGGCGGTTTGTCATCAAGAAGCCTCATTATTACCCAAACATCCCCCTTTAGAGGCATTTTTCCAAGGAGATCAACTTTTAGCCTCCCATAGCGCCGAAGTTTTCGGTCTGTCTTCCCCCCGGCGTCGGGTGCGAATTATGGTGACAATGCCGACGGAGGCGGCAACCGACCCCGATTTTATCGCTCAATTACTGCGTTGCGGGATGGACTGTATTCGCATTAATTGCGCCCATGATGGACCCAAAGAGTGGCAGGGAATGATCGAAAATCTGCGCGAGGCGGTCAAAAATACCGAAAATTTAGTCAATGGACATACCTGTAAGGTTTATATGGACTTAGCCGGCCCAAAAATCCGTTTAGAACAGATTTTAGCCCCCCAGTCCCAAACCAGACTATATCAAGGGGATTTTCTCCTCTTAACCACCCAACCCCCCCACACTGCCCATCCTCAGTATTTTCAGGCTAATTGTTCCCAACCGGAAATTATTCCCCAAATTCCCGTCGGGGCGAAAGTTTGGATTGATGATGGTCATATTGGGGCTGAAGTTATTGCCATAATGCCAGAAGGTCTTTTACTAAAAATTACCCACGCCAGGGAGAAAGGGGAAAAACTCAAAGCAGATAAAGGCCTAAATTTCCCCGATACCGTCTTAAATATCGATCCTTTGACCGCAAAAGACCGGCAAGATTTAGATTTTATTGCCCAAAATGCCGATATTATCGGTTACTCTTTTGTGCAAAAAGCCAGCGATATCGAGACACTACAGCTAGAGTTACAAAGTCGTTTGGGGGATGCTTGGCGACAAAAAGCAATCGTGGCCAAAATAGAAACACCTTTAGCCGTGAAAAATCTACCCGAATTAATCATCCATGCCGCCGGTAAACAACCTTTTGGGGTGATGATTGCCCGGGGCGATTTGGCCGTAGAAATTGGCTATCAAAGACTAGCAGAAATTCAAGAGGAAATTCTCTGGTTATGCGAAGCGGCCCATATTCCGGTAATTTGGGCCACCCAAGTCCTAGAAAATCTGGTCAAGAAAAGTATTCCTTCCCGGGCCGAGATTACGGATGCCGCTATGGCCGAAAGAGCCGAATGTGTCATGCTTAATAAGGGGGAATATATCCGTGAAGCGGTGACAATTCTCGATGATGTTTTACAAAGAATGCAGAGCCACCAAGCTAAAAAAACGCCCCAATTACGCGCTCTCCATTCTTGGGTTTAAGCAGTTTTCAGTTATCAGTGATCAGGAGTCAGGAGTCAGGAGCCGGTCGTCAGGAGCCGGTCGTCAGGAGATTATTTTTATTTATTCTCCCCAGTTCATAATTCATAATTCATAATTCATAATTCATAATTACTCACACCTTTTAAACAGGATTGAGAATCAGAGGCAAATTAACGCATATTATTGACCGCACCACTAACCAAACCAGCGCTAACATAGCGACCATAACCATCAAGACGGTTTTGTTGAGCGATTCGAGAGGGATTATTGACGAGATCGGCAACTCCCACACCCATCATCACCACGGAGATAACTGCGATTAAGTAGTTACGGACAAAAGTTGGATTTTGGTGGCTGACTAACATGGTTGTTACCTCTCTTTCCTGTCGATAACCTTAGAATACGAGAGGGTTTGGGGTGATGTCAGTCCCATAATTCCGGGTGACAGAAGTGGAAAAAAGTGGAATCCACAGACAAGCTATGATTTTGTGTCGATTAGAATCGGTAGATAGGGAATCGGGAACAGGAAAAGGGCAATATTCGTCATTAATCTGGTTAAATAATCAGTAAATTGCCTAAAAACTGACATATTCTCCAGAATATGACCCTAGAAACAGCGATTATGACCATAAAATTTCTCTGGCCTTTAGTTTTAGGATTATCTATTGTTATTATTGACAAGGGGCAATATCTGAGAGCAGAAACGGTAACTTTGAGCGCCAGTCAACGGCAACAACTGCGATCGCTAGATGCTAAGATTATTTTACCTAACTATATCCCTCCCGGATTTCGGGCCAGCGAGATTAAAATCCTCGCAGAAGAGGGGAATGGATACGCAGTCCTCTTTGAAAATGCCGAGAATAGCTGTTTTTTGGTGGAAGGAATCGAAAACGCCAGGGGCGATGATGGTTTAGAATTAGAGGGAACCCTAGCGCTCAATTCTCCACTATTTGGAGAAGGATACTGGCTCAATTATGGTACACCCAAAGACTCGGAATTAAGGCAACAATTTCCCGAACCCGATTTGTATTCCGATTGGATGAAAATGGGAGAATATTTTTATCGTCTCAGTGGGGCATTAATTGCCCGGGAGGAGTATGATTATCCTAATTGCCGTCAGGATATTTCCCCATCGGAAGCGGTTAAAATAATCGAATCTTTCGGAGATAACAATTAAATTGAATTTATCTACAGTCATTTCTGATCTACAACAAAGAAGCAAGGAGCGGTTAGCTTGGTCTGATTTTTGCTGGTTAGGATTAGTAATAATTTTGGGACTGGTTATTAGGTTAACACAATTAACTAGCAAACCTCCCTGGACGGATGAATTTGCCACTATGGTTTTTAGTATTGGCAATAATTACCAGATAGTGCCGTTAAATCAAATAATTTCCCTCGCCACTTTATTAGCACCTCTCCAGAGCAACCATCAGGCAACTATTGCCGATGTAATTAAATTAGTTATTCAGGAGGACAATCATCCACCTTTATATTTTATTCTCGCCTATCTCTGGAATAAATTATTCTTTGATCGGGGAGAATATGTGTCTTTAGAAGGAATGCGATCGCTGGCAGTGTTTTGGGGAGTTATTTCGATTCCTTTAATTTATTTTATCAGTAAATTGGTCTTTAAATCAGGCTCGATCGCTTTTCTAGCGGCGATTTTAATGGCGGTTTCTCCCTACGCGGTTTTTATCTCCCAAGAAGCGCGCCATTATACTTTAGCAGTTGTATTTGTCCTCATATCTTTAGGCTGTTTTCTTAGGGCAAGCGGCCAAATTATCCACCATCAAAGAATATCCCATACTTTGGTTTTGTTCTGGTTAATTGTCAACTGTCTAGGGTTATTAGTCCACTATTTTTTTAGTTTAACTATCCTAGCGGAAGCGATAACTTTATTATGGATTTTATTCAATCAAATCAAACAAAAAAACTTTTGGATAACTAATTGGTGGCGTTTAAGTTTAGTTTTTTTAGGTAACTTGAGCTTTATTATTATTTGGTTTATCACCTTTGTACCCAAAGATTATGGCAATCAGATGACTGGTTGGATTCAGAGAGACAATGATAGTTTTTTAGCAGTAATTAGCCCCTTTTTTCAATTGCTGGGAACATTAATTACTATGCTTTCTCTGCTCCCCGTTGAATCAGAATCTTTAATAATTATCTTGACTTCTGGGGCAATAATGATCGGTTTTTTTCTCTGGATTATCCCACAATTAAAAACAGCGTGGCTAGAATCCTATAAACCAGAATTAGGCATTCTCTCGGCATTTTTTCTCAGTTCAATTGCCATTTTTTTTGTCATCACCTATCTGCTCTCGATCGATATTACCCGGGGAGCTAGATATAGTTTTGTTTACTTTCCCTCGGTAATTTTAATTCTAGCAATTTTATTAGATAATTGTTGGCAAAGGCAGCGGAAAAGAATAGTAATTATTGTAATTATCATGGCTTTAGTTAGTTCCCTAAGTGTGACTTTTAATTTAGGCTATCGTAAGTATTATCGCCCAGATAAATTAGTTACCACTATCGAAAATAATAGCCGTTATCCGTTAGTAATTGCCACTAGCTATAGGAGTTTGGTGCAGGTGGGAGAAATGATGGGAATTGCTTGGGAATTTAACCAAAAATTTCCCGATAAAAACCCTAAGTTTATCTTAGTTAACCCAGAACAAAAGCCAAATTTTAATCTGCCCTCTTCTCCCCCTTTTGAATTATGGTTAATTAATTTCCATTCTTCAATAGATTTATCGGACTGTCAACCTTCAGAGTTATCCTCCAATTATGTAACAGGTTATCAATATCAAAAGTTTCTCTGTGGGCGATCGATGGATTATAATAGTAAAGTTAAGTAGGGCTATTAACTATGATTATTTGGGTAAATGAACAGATTGACCCCTGCGGTTTAGTACAAGCTTGTATTGCCTGTCAAGACGAACAAGCGGCAAAAGATTGTCATCAAAGTTGGTTAACCAGTCTTACGGACGAACAAAAACAAGCGGGGTGGGTGGCAGTTTTAAGAACCGTAGAATCTTGGGATGATGTACCTGTAAATGCTCTGAAGTTAAGTTATTAACTAGGGTTTGCGGCAAAAAGTTTTTCGTGGGTGTGGGGTGTTTTTAAAGTTGGATGGGGAGTTAATCCCACTATTAACAACGTCAATCGATGACAAAATTTTGGCTGCCAGAGCTTTGAGAGCAAAAACAGGCGAAAAGACAGAAGAGAAAGGAGATATCTGGCTAAAATAACGTCAGTTCCGGTTAAGCAGATTGTGCCATGACTTTCAGGAAAGAATAGGACTGACTGGCTAGGGTAAAATTAGGGTTTCGGCTTATCTCGAACTGAGGTTAAAATAAAAAATATTTCAGTTATCAATTTTTCGTGAATATCAGAAAAGAAATCACTTTATTGATGATGTCCATGGCATTTTCGGGTACATTTTTCGGTGAGGTTTTCGCAGCTCCACGTCTTGACTGGCACAGTGCCGATTTTGAAGGTCTGCGAGTAATTGCCGAGTCAGCTTGGAAGACCGAATACGAAGCAAAGAAACGCGGGGAAGAACTACACTTCAAATATGGATTTCAAAATCTGGGTATTCTTTGGATTCCTTACTATAGTAATCTATCGGGAAAATCGCTCTATCAAACAATTATCGTTCCAGAGGGCAATTGTGATCGATTTTTACAAGAGAATATTCGACGAATCAATCGCGATGCCTACTGCTTTACACCCAGTAATCGTGGTTTAGCTCCCAACCGTCGAGGTGGTCGTATTTTCTAATTTTATATCTCCACGGCCGTGGTAATTCTCAACTCAATTTTAGAGTGAACAAGAAAGCCAAAGCCTAAAATAGGGTTTGCTGAATAAATCTAAAAACCTTGTTGGATAAGACTTTTGGACTTTTTTCCCCTCAAAAAGTGCCAGCCATTGCGGGGATAGGGGGGAAAATTCAGGTACTTTTTCCCTGAAAATTAGGTAGTTGACCACCTGAAAATCGATCAAACCCCACACCCCACACCCCACACCCCACACCCTGCCCCCAGAAAAGCTTTTTCAGCAGCCCCTAAAATAAAAAAGAGGGCAGGTTTTACCCCACCCTTTGATCTTATTTTAAACGAATTACTAATCGGCGATCGGGTTCCACGCCGCGACTTTCCGTGGTTAAATCGTTTTCTTCCTGAAAAAAGGCATGGATTTGGCGACGTTCCGCCGAAGATAGGGCTTTTAATTCTATTTCCTGCCCTGTTTGCCGCACTTGCGTCGCCGCTTGATTCACCCAGTCGAAAAGTTCTGCCTGTCTTTGTTGACGATAGCCATTGATTTCGACAATATAGAACTGATGTTCTGCCGACTCGACACCAATATTCAGAATCGTATTAGCTAGGGATTGAATCGCATCCAGTCCCTCACCCTTGTTAGCGAGGAGAAGTTCCACTTGTTGGGGACTCAATTGACTACTATCAATAATTAACCAACAGGAGGAAGGTCCAGTTCCCAATTCCTGCACACCAATCTGGACATCTGCGGGCATGGCTATCAACTTTAGCAGTTTTTCCAGCCATTGTTTAGCTTTCTCGCTATTTTGCTCCCATATACTCATTACGATGTTTTTTCCTTTTTCTTGCTAGAACGTTTTTCAAAGGGGAGAGCATCGCGGGATTTTTCCGTTTTTTCCTGTTCCGCTACCAATTTTTGCAGGTTTTCCGGTAACGGTTCCCGCATCAAAATCACCGTTTGAATAGTTTGGAAGATGTTCGCGGTTAAGATATACATCAATACCCCCGCTGGTAAGGGGAAAAACAGGAACATCATACTAAAAATTATCGGGGTGATTTTATTCACCGTTTGCTGTTGTTGGGCTGCCCCCCCCGAAGGAGCGCCGGCACCGGATAACTCTTGGTTAACATAGATACTAATACCGAAAGCGATCACCATCGCCAAAATATCCCAGTGAATTTCACCATTGGCACCGGTTGCCCCAATTCTTCCCAGGGCCTCAATAAAGAGAAAACCCGTATTAGCGGCAATCCCCGGCACGATAACTTTAATACTGGCATCTCCGGGGGCTAAAGCGACGATGGAACCGTCTTCATTAACTTGCACCAGTTCTTGCCCTTTAACCACCTCGTAGGTGGGTTTTAGGTTATTTTCGGGCGCTTCCGTGGCTAATTGGCCCAAAGACTTGCCCTGGTCGTTTTGGAGGTCGATTTTTACCTGTTCTCCCGGGGCGATTTTATTGCCTTGGGGTAAAAAAGCGGTGATGGGATAGTGGAGAGACTCGTCAATATAGACGTTTTGGGGTTTGGTGGCATAGGGTTGGCGCTGCACGAGGGCGATTTGTTCGGTTGGCAGCACTTGTAAATCGACGGTGTAGTTAATATCCGAGAAGGGGGAACCCCGCAGCGTCGCAAATAAGGCCAAAAGAATCGGCATTTGTAATAACAGGGGTAAACAACCCGCTAGGGGATTGCCCAACTCCTGCATTAATTTGCCCATTTCCTCCTGTTGTTTTTGCGGGTCATTTTTGTAGCGTTGTTGAATTTCTGTCTGTCTTTCCTTCATCAAGGGTTGAGTGATTCGCATTTTTCTCATATTGCGAATCTGGCCGGCGCTGAGGGGAAAGACGGCAAATCTCACCACCAGCGTTAAAGCAATGATGGCGAAACCGTAACTATGCACAATCCGAAAGAAAAAATCTAGGATTGGCAACATGATATTTGTGGAAATAAATCCGACTCCAAAATCCATGGGTTTAATCTATGCCTTCTCGTTTAATAGGGGTTCACTTTGACAAATCTAATTTATCGAATCTCGGCGATCGATTATTTTGTTTTATTGACTGATGATCGATTCTAGGGGACGACCGGTTTTATCGGCGACTCTTTCGGCAATATAGTCATGAATTTCCCGGAATTTCGGCATCGAGCGCATTTCTAAACGACTTCTATCCTTGAGAGTTACGACAATATCCCCCCAAATACCAATTCCTCTCGGCATTTTTGCCACTTTTGCCACTTCTGAATAGATAATATCTGTGCGATCTCGTCCCATCCAACCCCCGGTGATCGAAATCCGCCGATCGGTTATCTTATATCTTAACCAGATTGCCCGTACTACTGCCCCAACGGTCAAAGGTAAACAAATCACCGTAAATCCTAGCAGGATATTGATGATTAGGTCGCCGATGTGCGGACCCCCTTCATAAAAAGTTTCTTCTTTAATGCCCATGAATTATATTGGCCTTCACTAACAACTGCTTTAATTCTCGCAAAAAATGTTCATAATTGCACTCGATCGCCCCTGGACGGATAATGATTATCCCTCGCCATCCTGCTGCTATTTCTGGCAATAACTGCCGAATTACCGCTCGTATTTGCCGTTTGAGTCGATTACGAACCACCGCTTTTTTACTAACTTTCTTGCTAATCGAGATACCAAAACGACTGGGGAGAGGGTGATCTGGGCAAGAATCCTCTAAACTAATTAAGGTTAAGTGGGAACCGTGATAACGCTTCCCTGTTCCATAGACAGCTTGAAAATCCTGTCGATGTTTTAAGCGATGAATTTGGGGTAGTCCCACGAAAATTAGTCGGTTCCCAGAATAACCTAAACACTTAAACGATAGCGCCCTCTTTTCCGACGAGCTTTAATTACTTTGCGTCCGTTGACGCTACGCATTCTCGCTCTAAATCCAGAAGTGCGCTTCTGTTTGCGCGTGGTTCCTTCTAAAGTACGTTTACTCACTGGTGATTTTCCTCCTTAAGATAGAGTTACTCTATAGATATAAAGACACAATTTTTAATTATAACAAAATTACTAGGAATTGGGAAGCCCATGGTCAAGCTCCGTTTTGGTCGAGATATCTGCAATTATCTCCCGGTGGCTGAAAAGCGCGAATGGTTGGTCACTAATGGTATCGGGGGTTTTGCCGCGGGAACTGTGGCCGGATTGCTAACTCGCTGTTATCATGGCCTCTTGATCGCTGCTTTGGCTCCACCGACGCAAAGAACGCTTCTTGTGACTAAAATCGATGAATCGGTACAATATAACCAGAAAATTTATCATCTGGCCAGCAATCGCTGGTTAGGTGCTACGATCGAACCCCAAGGCTATATTAATATCGAAAGTTTTCATCTGGAAGGGACAATTCCCGTCTGGACTTTTACCTGTGGGGATGCCTTACTAGAAAAGCGCCTTTGGATGGAACAGGGAGAAAATACCACCTATACTCACTATACCTACCGTCGTGGCAATTCTCCCCTAACTCTCAATCTGACTGCTTTTGTCAATTATCGTGATTTTCACGGCAATACCCAGGGTTTTAACTGGCAAATGGCTATTAGTCCCCTGGAAAAAGGAGTAAGAGTGATTGCCTATGACAATGCTGTACCTTTTTATCTATTAATCAGTCAGGGAGAGGTTTTTCCCGCTCATATCTGGTATTATCGCTTTGATTTGGCCGTGGAACGTTATCGTGGTTTAATCGATCGAGAAAATCATCTCCATGGGGCTAGTTTTTCGGCTACTCTTAAAGTGGGAGAATCGGTGACAATTGCCGCTAGTACCCGTCCCGATCCGAATTTAGACGGTCAATCTTCTCTAGAGTCTCGCTATCGCTACGAAAATAGTCTGATTAATCCCCAGCAGCCCGAATGGATTCAACAACTTACCCTCGCTGCCGACCAGTTTATCGTTAGTCGTCCTCTCCGGGATCAACCGGAGGGCAAAACGATAATCGCGGGTTATCCTTGGTTTGGTGATTGGGGTCGCGATACGATGATCTCCCTAAGAGGATTAACTTTGACTACAGGCAGACCTGCGATCGCGCGTCAGATTTTACTAACTTTTTCCCGTTATCTAGACCAGGGTTTATTGCCGAATTTACTGCCCGATGGGGGAGAAATGCCCGAATATAACGCTGTCGATGCTATTCTTTGGTATTTTGAAGCCATTCGTTCCTATTTTAACCAAAGCCAAGATTTTGAGTTTCTCAGAACTATTTATCCCGCTTTAACGGAAGTGATCGCTTGGTTTCGTCGCGGTACTCGCTACAATATTCACCTAGATGACGATGGTTTGATCTATGCCGGCGAAGCGGGAGTACAATTGACTTGGATGGATGCCAAAGTTGATGATCTGGTGATTACTCCCCGCATCGGCAAACCCGTAGAAATTAATGCCCTTTGGTTCAATGCCCTCAAAATAATGGTTCAATTTGCCCATTATTTGGGCATGGATGCCACTGATTACGAAAAAATGAGAAAAATGACCCTAAAAGGGTTCTCTCGCTTCTGGGATGATTCTCTGGGGTATTGTTACGATGTTGTGGATACGGACAAGGGTAATGATGCCAGTTTACGACCGAATCAACTTTTTGCCGTGTCTTTGTCGGTGGAGGAGTTATTAAATTCCTCACAGAAAAGGGCTATTGTCGATATTTGTGCTTTAAAATTGTTGACTTCTCGCGGTTTGCGATCGCTAGATGCCGCTCATCCTGATTACCTTGGCGTTTACAGTGGCGATCGCTTAAAAAGAGATAGTGCCTACCATCAGGGGACAGTCTGGGGATGGTTATTAGGGGCATTTATCGAGGCCCATCTGAAAGTCTATCGCGATCCCATCCTAGCCGAGAGTTTTTTAACACCGATGATCGACCATCTTCAGGATAGCTGTATCGGTAATTTAAGCGAAATTTTCGATGGTAATGCCCCTTTTACCCCTAGGGGCGCTTTTGCCCAAGCATGGACAGTGGCAGAGGTATTAAGGGTTTGGCAAGTGATCCGAGAATTTTCGCCATAATCCTTTAAAATGAGCAATTGTTAGGTGTGTTAGACCAGCTAAAGGACCGACCCTAAAAACCTCAGTCAGACCGTTATAGACAAAACTCTCATGGAGAAACCGCAAGTTATTTTTCTCGATGCTGTGGGTACTCTTTTTGGAGTAAAAGGCAGTGTCGGAGCAATTTATAGTCAAATAGCAGCTGATTTTGGGGTAGAGGTGGCGGCCGAGAGTCTAGAACAATCTTTCTTGGCTATTTTCCCCACTTCTCCCCCCCTAGCTTTTCCTAAGGTTGAACCGGCACAAATTCCCGAGTTAGAGTATCGCTGGTGGCGATCGCTGACTGGGGCGGTTTTTAATAATTTAGGTTATCTGGAACGATTTCCCGATTTTGAGGCTTTTTTTGGCGAACTTTACCGTCATTTTGCCACGGCCGAGCCTTGGGTGCTGTACGAGGATGTCATTCCCGCTTTAAGACTCTGGCAGATTCAGGGGATCGAGTTGGGCATTATTTCTAATTTTGATAGTCGTATATACCAAGTTTTGGCCGAATTAGGCTTAGAATATTTTTTTCGATCGATCACGATTTCTTCCCAGACAGGAGCGGCTAAACCCGATCCAGAAATTTTTCAAATCGCCCTACAAAAACATGATTGTTCCCCCGCACAAGCTTGGCATATTGGCGATAGTAAAAAAGAGGATTATCAAGGGGCAAAAGCCTTGGGTATAGAAGCGTTTTTAATTAAAAGATAAAAGCGAGAAAAAGTCTTTCAGTGGGAAGAGGGGATAGGGAGGAAACACATATCCCCTCTTCCCAAATACCTAAACAATTTTTGATGTGGAGGTGTTAGACTGATTCCTGGGATGGGATGGCAGTCGCTTCTGACTGAGCAGCGTTAGGATCTGTCTCTTTGGGGGCGGCCACTTTTACCAAAGCATGACGCAAAACATCTTCTCCGAGAGTGTATCCTCGCACTAACTGCTCCACCACCGTGCCTTCGGGATGTTCATCGGTGTACTCCCGCATCATCGCTTCGTGGTAGGTGGGATCAAAGGGTTGACCTTCCGGACGCATGGGGGAAACGCCTAAACGCTTGAGACTCTCTACTAAGATTTTATAGACCCCTTGGTAACTCTTGTGAATACCCATCTCGCCATCATTAGCAGGTTTAATTTGAGTACGGGCGCGCTCAAAATTATCCACCACGCCAAGAATTTCCATCAGGGTTTTGCCCTTGATTTTTGTTTCCAGTTCCTCTTTTTCCTTGGCTGTGCGTTTGCGAAAATTGTCGAACTCGGCTGCTAGAGTGATATAGCGTTTCTTGTAGGCATCAACCTGTTGGGTTTGTTCCTCTAACTGCTGTTTGAGAGTGTCGATTTCCTCTTGTAGAGCATCGATAGTCATTCCCCCTAGAAGGGAAAATTCCTCGCTAGAGGCTGCCTGGCTCGTCACCGTTTTGGCTTCATCGGTGACAGTGGCTTCCGATTCGGTGGTAAGGGATTCGGGGTAATTAGGAAAGGATTCTTGGTTTTCGTCGAAAATTACTGAGTTATTCGGTTCTGCACTCATAGTATACAATTTTATTGGGTAATTTGGCAATATATGACCATTTACTGCTAATTTTGGTCTTTAAGTACCAGCTAATAATCAAGGTTTAACCTTTAATGTAACATTTTGTGGACAAGATCCGTAACTGGATATAAGCGACCCCGATAGATAATCGGTGATCTAGAAAAATTTTTGCTAGAATGCAATTCTCTCAGTAAAATTGGGAACATTTAAGGGTAGTGGAGAGGTTAAGAATCGTCTATGACATTTTCTTCCAAGAAAACCCGTGCCGTTGCCCTGCGCAATTACTTTTCGCCCTTTGGTAACAAGTTGGTGCAGTCGGGCTATATCGGTGCCGACCAGATGCAACAGGCCCTAGTGGAAACACGGAAATCGGGACGATCGCTAGTAGAAATATTACAACAACTAACCGGGCGCCCTTTGCCCCCGGATTTACAGCGACAGTATAAGAAAAACCAGTTATTTGAACTAAAAATTCTCTACGGAGTCGAATCGCTCGACCCCGAATTAACCGATGTGGATGGACTGGAAATAGCCCGATTGATCGATTCTTTGATTCCGATCGATCTTTGTCGTCGCTATCGTCTCATCCCCCTGCGAAAGATCGAAGGAGAGCCGGCTGCGATTTTGATAGCCATGGTCGATCCCGACAACCTCGAGGCTTCCGACGATATTAATCGTATTCTCCGTCCCAAGGATTTAGGTTTACAGCGTTTGGTGATTACCAGCGAAGATTATGAAAGATTACTGGAAAAATTCCACTCGGCTCAATCGGAACTAGAACAGGAAAAAGCCCGACTGCAAAAAGAAAAAGACCTGGAAAAACTCTCGGATCTCACCGATATTGTCGGCAATATTGATGTGGCCTCCGGGGGTGCTAACGATGAAGTGGCCGATGATCTCGGAGAAGGGGACGCTAATCAAGCCCCCGTCATCAACCTCGTCAATAAAATTCTAGCTAAAGCCCTACAGGAATGGGCTTCCGATATTCACATCGAACCCCAAGAAGAATTCCTGAAAATTCGCTTTCGCAAAGATGGAGTTCTTCATCAAGCTTTTGATCCACTGCCGAAAAAAATTACCCCGGCGGTGACAGCCCGTTTTAAAATCATGGCCGATCTCGATATCGCCGAACGTCGTCTTCCCCAAGATGGTAAAATTCGGCGGATATATCAAGGGCGGAAAGTGGATTTTCGGGTTAATACCCTACCCAGTCGCTACGGGGAAAAAGTCTGTTTACGGATTCTCGACAACTCGGCTACCCAGTTGGGTTTAGATAAACTAATCACCGACCAAAAGACCCTGCAAATCGTCCGAGACATGGCCAGTCGTCCCTTTGGTCTGTTGCTGGTGACAGGCCCGACCGGTTCGGGGAAATCCACCAGTTTATACTCGGTGTTAGCCGAAAGAAATCACCCCGGGGTCAATATTAGTACGGCCGAAGATCCGATCGAATATTCTCTACCGGGCATCACCCAGGTGCAGGTAATTCGCGAAAAAGGCATGGATTTCGCCTCGATTTTGCGGGCATTCATGCGACAAGACCCGGATGTGATTCTGGTGGGAGAAACTAGGGACAAGGAAACGGCCAAAACAGCGATCGAGGCCGCCTTAACCGGTCACTTGGTCCTAACTACCCTACACACCAACGATGCCGCAGGTGCGATCTCTCGTCTCGATGAGATGGGGGTTGAACCGTTTATGATTTCTGGTTCTCTCTTGGGAGTCTTGGCCCAGCGTCTCGTGCGGCGCGTCTGTACCGAGTGTCGGCTCGCCTATCACCCCAGCCAAGAGGAATTGGCCCGTTTTGGTCTTGCCGCCGCCAATGAACGGGAAGTGACCTTTTATAAGGCTAATACCCTAACCATAGAAGAAATTCAACAGGCACGAAAACAGGGCAATCTCTGCGTTAAGTGTAGCGGCAGCGGTTATAAAGGTCGCGTCGGTGTCTATGAGGTAATGCAGAATAGTGAACGACTACAGCAGTTAATTAACCAAGGGGCAACCACCGATCGCATTAAGAGAATTACAGAGAATGATTGATCCTATAATAATGGGAAAATCCTCAGAGTGAGGAACTCGCATGAAACCAGCATCCCTGATTCAACTAACCGATAGTCTGAAAGCCCTTTAT
>NZ_JACJSW010000129.1:0-7591 GCF_014698375.1 Microcystis flos-aquae FACHB-1344
CAGTGTTTGACCAATTAACCACAGCTAAAGCCAATCACATAGAACTTCTTGAAACAGATTTAAAAGCAGGATTTAGGAAAGTTAGAGAAAATTTAGAAGTTCTAGAGAAGGCTGCTCAAAATCCGACTACGGCGAATGTAAGAAACTTTAACAAGAGATGATTAGGGGTCAAATCTAAACTAGAAAGATTACAACGAAAGAAACAGGAACTTTCTGATTTAAAGGAAACAGACAGACTTCACATTTGTTGGGGGTCAAAGAAGTTATTTAAGGCTCAATATCATCTAGAAATCAATGGCTATGCTAATCATGAAGAATGGTTAGAAGATTGGAGACTTCATAGAGGAGGCAATTTTTATAGTATCGGTCAAGGGTCAGTGGATGGCAATAATCCGGTCACGAAAATTGATCATCAAGCGGAGCGAACTGTTCCGAGGGAACCTCGGAACCAGCACGCGCACCAAGAAGAAGATGATATTTTCACTGTTACTATTACAGTTCCTCGTTGTTATTGGGACTTAGACAAAAAACAAATCGAGAAAAGCCTCAACTCCAATCCCCGCTTGGGATTTACTTTGAGAAGCCCAAAATCGCTGAAACCCAGATAGATCAAGGAAAATCATAAATCGAGGTTAACCCTTTGTCCCGTAATGGTTTGAGCCTTTTTTGCTGACCGAAAACGCCTAAGTCCCACTAGAAAGATCGATAATAGAAAAAATACTTTCTGCCGATCGGTCACTGTTAATGGCTTCTAATTGGGATATCTTGTTAATACAAGCGGCGCGCCAGGGCAATCTGGCGCGGGTTCAAGCTTTACTGAGTCAGGGGGCAAATGTCAACGCCACTGATGTGCAAAATACTACGGCTTTAATCTATGCCGTGCAGGGGGGTCATCGGGAAATTGTGGCAATTTTGCGAGAATTTGGGGCTGATATCAACAAAAGTAAACAACCTCAAGGTTTAAGCCCTCTCATGTTAGCGGCTGCCCTCAATCACAGTCAAATCCTCCCTCAACTAATCGCTGCCGGTGCTAATGTCAATCAGGTTAATCAAGATGGTACACCAGCACTAATGATTGCCGCTTATAAGGGGCATACAGCGATCGCAGAACAGTTATTAATCGCCGGCGCTCGGGTCAATATGCGCGATCGGGATGGAGATACGGCTTTATCTGTAGCGATCAAACAAAATTACGCCGCCATCGTCCGTTTACTGCTCGATAGTGGTGTAGATGAAGAAATCCGTCAACAAGCTTGGTTACAGGCTCTCGTCGCTAATTGCCCAGAAATCCTCGAATTGTTTATTACCCGTGGTATGCCCCTCGATGCTCCCACTTTATCCGGGGAAACTCCCCTAATTTTGGCTGTAGAGAGGGGAAATCTCGGCAGCGGGCAAACTTTACTGCAAGCGGGAGCAAATCCAAACATCAGCACGGAGGAGGGAGAAACTGCCCTCATGATCGCCGCTGCCGAGGGATATTTCGATATTGTCCGACTTTTACTGGCTAAGGGGGCTAGTATTGACAATCAAAATCAGGCGGGAGAAACGGCCCTGCATCTAGCGACGATCGAAGGACATCTAGAGATCGTCCAGGCCCTACTACAAGCCGGCGCTTTTGTCAATCACCGCAACCATTTTGGTGATACACCCCTGATCATCGCCACGATGCAAGGATACGAAGCGATCGTTTTAGAATTGTTAAAACAGGGGGCGGAGCCTAACCTAACTCAGCAGGGAGAAACACCGTTAACTTTAGCTCTACAGCGCAAATTTACGAAAATCTGTCGTTATCTCCTCGACTACGGGGCTAATCCCAACGCCGTTTATCCCGATGGCAAAACTGTCCTCATGAAAGCTTGTGAGGGCAATAATAGTCAACTGGTGCGCCGGTTAATCGATATCGGTGCTGATGTCAATAAACTCGATTTTAGCGGCGCTTCCCCTTTAATGTGGGCGAGTTATCACGGTTGTCTCGACACGGTTAAAGTTTTGTTAGACGGGGGAAAAGTGCACTTAAATCAGAAAAATCAAGGGGGAATGACCGCTTTAATGTTAGCTAAATTTAATCACCATCACGCGATCGTTTCTTTATTAAAACAAGCAGGAGCGATCGAGTAGGAGTGGAAGTTTGGCGAGCGCTGATCGCTATTTCCTCTCAATTTTGTGTTACCATGACCACGGTGATATTATCAGAACCGCCGGCTTTTTTGGCCGCTGCCACTAAATTCTCGACAATTTCCTGACAATCGGCACCAGTTTGCAAATAATCGCTAATTTCCTCGTCGGACACTTCTTCCGTCAAACCATCACTACAGAGAATTAAACTATCGCCGGACTGCACATCGAGGGGAGATACCGTCACTGGGGGCAAATCGCGACGACCGAGACATTGAAATAAAATGTGTCGCCAAGGGTGGTTTTTCCCATCTTCTTCGGACAGATCGCCCATTTTTATCGCCCTAGCTATCCAAGTATGATCCTCCGTCACCTGTTCTAATTTTTGCTCACGAAAGCGATAGAGACGGGAATCACCAATATGGGTGTACCAAGAGCCATCATCTCGGAAGATAGCCATGACTAGGGTTGTCCCCATGTCCTGTCTTTCGGGATTTTTCAGTTGATCTTCAATAATCTTCTCGTTAGCGACGGTAATTGCCTCCTGTAGCAATTCTCCAGCAGTCAGGGGCGAATTCCAGTGTTCTTCTAGATGAGCTTGGATAGTTTCAGTGGCGATTTGACTAGCTTCCTGGCCCCCCGCATGACCTCCCATACCATCAGCAACGATAAAAAAGCGCCGCTCGGGGTCGATATAATAACTATCCTGATTAACCGATCGCACTACACCAGGATCGGTCATTCCCCCAAAAGAAAGATTGTTCATGGAAATTTCTGCTGCTAACACAATATTTATTATCCCGCGATCGATTACATCATACGATCCTGACGTTCAATTTTTCGCCAAAGTCTCAAGAGGGCTATCCCTGGAAGCAGGGAAATCGCCATCGGCACTAAAGTTAACCAACCAAAACCACTGACAAATAGAAGCGTCGCTGAGATAAGCAAAGCACTTATGAGTAAAGTATAGTTGGTTCCCATTTGAATCATACCCAATCGCCGTAAAAGTCGATCGGATTCGCTGGAACGTACCCGGACACGGATATCACCCCGTTCTAATTTTTCGATCGTATCATCGATGCGTCGGGGTAAACTCAGGGCGGTGCTGCTCACTTGGGCCGCTTGTCGTCCTAACTCATCGAGGATATTACTGCCATTATTTCCTGTCATATCATGTACTAATTGCAGGGCAAAAGGTTGGGCCACTTCCATAAAGTTAAATTGAGGATCGAGTCCTTTGCCTACCCCTTCCAGGGTAGAAAATGCTCGCATGACGAAGGTGAAGGTAGCAGGAAAGCGAAAAGGCTGATCGTAGGCGATTTCATAGAGATCATCACTGATAGAGGCTACGGATTGCTCCTCAAAGGGTTTATCCATGAAGTTATCGAGCATATACTGGATCGATCGCCGCACTGCTCCCATATCACCATTAGCAGTTAATGCTCCTAAATCTACCAGAGAAGTGACCACGCGATCGGCATCTTTTTGGGCAATTCCCAAGAGAGTCTGCATTAATTTTTCGCGCACGTTGGTTTTAATTTGTCCCATCATGCCGAAATCGTAGAAAATTAAGGAGCCATCACTATCAACGGCGATATTGCCGGGGTGAGGATCCGCGTGAAAAAAGCCGTTATTGAGTAGTTGAATTAGATAGGCTTTTGCCCCTAGTTTAGCCAACAATTTGCGATCGAGTCCTGCCGCTTCTAGGGCCTCATAATGACTGATTTTGATGCCGGGGAGGTATTCTAGGGTTAAAACCCGGGGAGAGGTGTAGCGCCAATAGACTTTTGGTACTTTGACCCAATCTTCCCCGCGAAAATTACGGCGAAAAGTGTCAGCGTTACGACCTTCATTGAGATAATCGGTTTCTTCCCAGAGAATTTTACAGCATTCTTCATAAATACCCGTCCAATCGCGACCTTTACCCCATTTAGGATGATTTTGGAAGTATTGGGCGATTTTTTTCAGGATGGCCAGATCGATACTAAATAATTTTTTCAATCCGGGCCGTTGGACTTTGACCACCACATCTTCCCCGGTGTTCAGTTGGGCCCGGTGAACTTGCCCTAAACTAGCGGCTGCTAGGGGGATGGGATCGAAGCTTTTAAAGAGTTTATGCAGGGGTTTACCGAGGGATACCTCGATAATTTTGCTGGCCTGTTCGTAGGTAAATGCGGGAACCTGATCCTGTAGTTTCGAGAGTTCTTCCACATATTCGAGGGGAAAAAGATCGGCCCGGGTGGAGAACAGTTGACCGACTTTAATAAAAGTCGGTCCCAATTCTAGCATGGTTTCCCGAATCCAAGCGGCCTGTTTTCTGCGTCTGCCGGCGAGTTTTTCTTGGCTATAGCCGCCGTTATAGCTCCATTTTTTACCGTTGAGCCAGAATTGATAAAGTACAGTCAGAACGAATCGCCAAATATCTAGACGACGACGATTGATGGAATAGTTTTCTCGATTCCAACGATAGCTATTTTTGGCGACTTGGAGGGCCGGCATTGCTGGGTTTAACTCTGGGGTAACGGGGACGGGTAGAAGGGCTGACACGCAGTTTTTGGGGCTTTAAAGCGACTAAAAGAGGTTTTTTGGTTAATTTCGGTAGTTTTTTAGTTCCGAGCGCAATTGGGCGATTTCGGCCCGCATTTCGTCGATGTTTTCCTGCACATCGGCACTGGAGGAACCACTGGAGTCTGTACCAGTATATACTCCCTTTTCCATGGCTTGATCGGCTCTCATTTGCACTTCTTCGACGAATTGCCGCAGGTTTTCCCGTTGTTCGGCATCAAATTTGCCTAATTCGCTTAAAGCGTTGGTAAACGCATCTTCTAGCTGTTCACCGATCACTTCAGCGATCGCTCGTCCGAGGAAAAAGGCGTGAATAACGGGGTTAGTCATAATCTTAAATGGATGTTTTCGCTTCGGGGTTTGTGGACGGGAAAGGCGATAATAGATTCCCTAACTACTAGGTTAGGCGACAGAACCAGAAAAGGCAAATCGTTTTTCTGAAAACGGAGGTGAGACGGGGAGGTTAATCGACAAAATTAGAGGAAAGAAAGGGCGCTAAGGGAGCAGAATCCGGTCCGATTGCGTCGAGAATTATCGCTGAAATCAACCCGATTAGCGAAATAATAGTGTCATCAACAATATCATCCTCCTGGAGAGTTAAGATGCTCAGAAAACGTTTATTAATCCCCTTAATACTATCCCTAGTCACTTTTGGTCTAGTGGTGGCCTGTAATTCCGGCACTCCCACCGGTCAAACTAACCCCAGTCCCGCAGAAAACGCCGCCACTGCTGCTATTCCCATCGGTGCAGCTTTAGCTCAAACCAGCAATCTCGCCCTATTGGGACAGGAACAGGTGATCGGTGTCAAGATGGCTGAAACATATTTTAATAAAAAGGGCGGAGTCAATGGAACACCGATTAAAGTTATTATCCAGGATGTGGCCGGGGATGAACCGGGAGCGATCAACGCCATTAATACCCTAATCACTCAAGATAAGGTGGTGGGTATTCTTGGTCCCTCCCTTTCCCAGCAAGCTTTTGCCGCTAGTCCGATCGCCGATCGAGCCAAAGTTCCCATTCTCGGTCCGTCTAACACGGCTAAAGGTATCCCCCAGATCGGTGAATATGTGGGTAGGGTGTCTGCTCCTGTGGCTGTGGTCGCTCCCAATGCGGTTAAAACCGCTTTAAAAATCGATCCCAAGATTAAAAAAGTGGCTGTCTTTTTTGCCCAAAATGATGCTTTTAGTAAATCGGAAACGGAAACTTTTCAAGAAACCCTAAAGAGTTTAAATCTTGATATTGTCACCGTGCAGAAATTCCAAACCACCGATACAGATTTTCAAAACCAAGCCACCGCCGCTATTAATATTAAACCGGATTTAGTGGTTATTTCTGGTTTGGTTGCTGACGGGGGCAATTTGGTCAAACAGTTGCGACAATTAGGCTATCAAGGGTTAATTATTGGTGGCAACGGTTTAAATACCTCTAATATTTTCCCGGTTTGTCAAGCTCAATGTGATGGCATTATCATTGCTCAAGCTTATAACCCGGAATTAGATAATCCTATTAATCGGGATTTTGTCGCCGCTTATACAGCAGAAAATAAAAAAGCACCGCCCCAATTTACCGCTCAAGCTTTTACGGGAATTCAAGTTTTTGTCGAGGCCTTAAAACGGGTAGATGATAAAAATAAACTCAGTACACTTTCCCTCGAACAAATTCGCCAACAATTAAATCAGGAAATTTTAGCGGGTAAGTATGTCACTGTCTTGGGAGATATTGCTTTTACTCCCGAAGGAGAAATCATTCAGGATAAATTCTCCGTGGCACAAATTAAAATGGATGCCGATGGTAAAAATGGTAAATTTACTTTTGTGAAAAATTAATAAGTAAGTGGTTCTTCTCGTTTCTACCTCGTTGCAAGGGTCTCCCTTGCAACGCATTTCCAGAGGTTCTAGCTCTTGTGTAATACTAAATCCTGTTTAAAGTGTTCAAGAGTGTTAAAGTCGAGTCCAAAATCAACATAATCCTGTTTTGACTTGCAATGTTCTATTCAATTAATTTCTCTAGGGATAGGACAGTATTCGATGGTGGTGTTGGACAAGAATAAAAGAAAAATGTAGGTTGGTTTTCCCTTTCTTGAGAAATTCTTCTTAAGTTTTCGTTTACCCTAATTCTTGCTCTCAGCTAGTTCTGGAATTTCTGGCGATTATTAGTAGTGAAATTTACAGGAAACAATCACAATTTCTTGATCAGACACGCTATAAACTAGGGGATGTTCTTTTGTAATGCGTCGTGACCACAATCCTGATAGTTCATGTTTTAATGCTTCTGGTTTTCCTAATCCAGAAAAAGGCTCTCCTTGAACATCTTTAATCAGGCTGACAATTTTAGCGTCAACTTTTTTGTCTGCGAGCGCCCATTGATTAAACTCATCAAAACTTCGGGTTAGAAAGGCGACTTTCCTCATAAGTTAGCAGCATCTACATAAATATAACTATCAGGATTTTTCAGAGATTCTATTGCCTCTTGGAGATGTTGACGGTTAGCTTCTGTGGAAAGCAGATAGTCGGTTTCATCCATTTCAGCAGCTTCTTTAATCAATAAAATCGCTTCGACAACTGTTCCTTCTGGTAAGTCGAGGGACAAGAAGGGAGCATCTCACTTGTGCAATGAGTATTAATGCTTATAGCAGTCAAAAACTAGAAAATCTTGAACCTGATCACAAAGAGAAATGAGATTATAATAGTTATAACTTACGATTCAGAATATATCTCGATGGGAGGAACAGTCCAATGTGATCAGAAAATGAAAAAAGAATTAAAGAGTTATGTCAAGAGTTAGGGCAATGTCTTTAGGAACAATCCCAAGTTGAGAAATTTAATAACTTGGCAGAGATAGAAGAGACTGTTAGAGATTTAATGATTCAGTATGTCAACCCAGAAATCGGTATTTTTTTGTCAAAACAAGC
>NZ_JACJSW010000013.1:0-12863 GCF_014698375.1 Microcystis flos-aquae FACHB-1344
GCCATTTTCAAAGGGAAAATGTACCCAGTAGCGTCTTTTCAATTTTTTCTGAGAAGCGACCTGCAGTAAGGGTTTTGTTAATTTTTTAGTATTTCTGTATGGGGGAAGTCCAGTTATGCAAGAACTCTAATCATCAATGAAATGGTCGATTTAATGGTGAGCAGCAGTAGTGATACTAAATCCGTTTATTAAAGACTGATTATTTATACCCCCTTTTGCCTATTGCCTATTGCCTATTGCCTGTCCCTATAAGTAGCCTATACTCAACGGATTTAGCTGTGATTAAAAGAGAGCGCCAGCATTGCAGCCAAAATATAATACAAATGAACGCTTGACACGATGATTTTGAGCCAAGTATTGCCAGTCAATTGAGCATAAATACTTAAAAATACCCTCAAGTGCGAGCTGCTACGCAGTGCCTTCGGCATCGCATTAACCTAAGAAAAAGCGCTTAATAAGTTGTTAAATTTCGGGAACAACATTAGCAGTATGCTGAAAATTAGCGAAAACTATTAAGATCATAGACCGAGTTTAATCTTATGCTAGAGAAAATACTATACGCTGATTCCGGCGCAGGTCAAACCCAAGAAATGCTACAAGCATTAATGGATCTCCCCGCTATCCGGAAAGCGTCGATTACCATTCTCCGGGTTGTTCCCCCTCAGATTACCACCGAAGCTCTGGCCAGTAAATGGGAAGAGGGAACCCAAATGCTGACTAAAATCCTGCAAGAAGTCAAAATTGAACCCAGCAAAGTTTCCACTATTCTGCGGCAAGGAGATCCCAAAGATACCGTCTGTCAAGTTGCCGACGAAATCGGTGCCGATTTGATCCTGATGGGTTCCCGAGGACTAAAGCGACTGGAGGCAATTCTAGAAAATTCCGTCAGTCAATACGTCTTTCAACTGACTAATCACCCGATGTTATTGGTAAAAGACGATATTTACGTCAAAAAAATCAAAAAGGTGATGGTAGCTCTCGATAAGTCTAGCTCGGCTGATTTAGCTCTCGATCTGGCTATTTATCTCCTGCGGGATTATCCTTCAGCAGAGTTAATTCTGGCCCGCGTCAACCCCGACTTAAAACCGGAATTTGCCCCCACTTCCCCCAAAGAAATGGAAGAAAACCCAATTTTAAGGCCAGCAGTAGCAAAAGTGAAACGGATGAATATACCCTATCGCTGCCTGGTGACGGGGGGTAAACCGGGGGAACAACTCTGCAAACTCGTCGATGATTATAATGTCGATCTCTTACTGTTGGGTTCGCCCGATCGCCGTCCTTCCGTGGCTAAGAGTTTACCAGATCTCGATCGCCTTCTCGGTACTTCCCTCTCGGATTATGTGCGGGTTAATGTCAATTGTCCCGTCCTTTTAGCTAGAAAAGAAGGGATTTAGCCCTTATTGGGTGTAGGCAGGTAAGTCTTGACTCATTTGATTTAAGTTGCTGGCAATGGCTTTCATCGTCATAAAAGCCGAGCTAAAGGCGATTAGCTCATTTAAGGGATAACTTCGACTCTCAACCCGCAAGCTCAGTAACTGCTTCTCAAGAGATTCAATTTCTTGGATGAGCAATCCTAACTTTGGTGGGTTGAGAATTACCTAGGCAGCGATCGCAGTTTGTTGTGCGATCGCTAAAATAATCAGCCATTTTTACTTTTTTGGTGAGGACGGTGGGCAGACGTTTGGAGCGTTTTGCCCGTAAATATGCACCGATATTACCCAGTTCAATTTTCAGAACTTCTCGATAAAGGAAAAGGATGGCGTTGAGGGCTTGGTTTTGGGTGGCGGCGGCAACGTTTTTATCAACGGCAAGATGGGTCAAAAAGGACTTGATCTCTTCTTTTCCCATCTCACGAGGATGTTTTTTCTGATGGAAGAGCAGATAACGCTTAATCCAGTCCAGATATGTTTGTTCGGTGCGGTAAGCTAAAACGCACTTAAACCACCTAAAATAGAAATAGTAATTTTAGAAAAATACTACTTATGCCAGCCAAAGATTTCCTAGATTTAGAAGAAAAGAAAAACTTACAAAAAGCTCTTAAAGAAGAAGAAAGAGCAGAAGTGAGGTAAAGAATTTTAATGTTTCTCTTGCTGAACGACGGAAAAACTCAACGAGAAATAGCTGAGTTTATTGGTTGTTCACTCAAAACAGTCGGGAGCATCTTACTTATGCAATGAGTATTAATATTTATAGCAGTCAAAAACTAGAAAATATTGAACTTGATCACAAAGAGAAATGAGATTATAATAGTTAGACTCTCTTGGATTTGGTGGGTAAAATGTATTCTAAGATACAGTCCTGCTAGCGATCGCAACGCGCTCGCTACGCGAGACCGAGTGGAAGGAACCACAGAGACACAGAGGACACAAAGATTGATCGCTTCTATAGTAAGTTAAACTGATCACACAGAACCTAGAAGAGCCATTAGAGTTCTTCACGTTTATGTGTGTGAAGCTTTGTTAAGAATTAAGGCAACCCCTTAAAATACAAGGGTGATGAGACCATACCATATTCCCTGTAAGACTGTTATCACACAAGATCCATAAGAGCAAAGTTAGTACATAAGCACCTCTAATTGTTCAAATTAAGCTATGGATGATGCACACAAAATCCGAGAATCTACAAAAAGATTGGGCAGGCAACAGAGACTTACTCTTGAGTCGCTATACGAGTCCTCTCAACCCATAATGATATTTAACCTTGATTCTACAGAATCTCAACAAACTTTATCTAGCCTTCAGACTAGAGGGCTTATTGAATTAAGGGAAGATCAAGTTCTCCTCACTGAACTGGGTCAAGCTGTTTGCGAGGCTTGGCAAGAACAAAATGATGAGGAATCAGATTCCTTGTCTGAGACAAATGGTGAACAGAAAAAAGAGTCACCCAGGTCAACTCAACTAAAACAGGCAAAGCTTGAAAAGAGTAATCAGTTTTTAGAACTTTATAAACAGGGATTAAGCTTTCGGGATATTGGTGAGCAGCATGAGTTAAGTAGAGAAAGAGTTCGTCAAATTCTTATTGTTAATCCTGCATTCCATGAATATTTGAAAGAGCGTAAGGAAGCAGCAGCATCAGCCGAGCAGGAAAAGAAAGAACGTGCCAGGCAAGAACTCTATTCGAGAAGCTTAGCTGCACTTTATCCAGAGCGCGTCGCAGAATTATGGGATTATGAGAAAAATGGAGATCTAAAGCCCGAAGATGTTCCTGCCCGAACTTCACTCCAGGATGTGTGGTTTAAATGTCCGATTGATGGGCATTCCTGGAAGCAAAAGCCGAACGGCATTACTACAAGCTGGACGAGAAGTGGAACCAGTGGATGTCCGATGTGTGCAGGTAAGAAGAAAAAGGCTGAAAAACAACCTGCCCTTACAGAAGTTTATCCGGAACTTATTAGCCAATACTGGAATTACGAAAAAAATAACAAACTTAACCTAGATCCAGAAAAATTAACTCTTGCCAGTAATAGAAAAGTATGGTTCAAATGTCCTCATGATGGAAATGAGTGGCAAGCAAGCATTGCCTCAATAATAAATCAGCAGTGGTCAAAGGGTAATGCCGGTTGTCGAGTCTGTAATGGTACTGCTGAACGCAAGCAGGGTGAATGGCAACGTAGAGATCCAATAGCAGTTGAGTTTCCTGAAGAAGTCGCTAAGTATTGGTTTTATGAAGCTAATAATGAACTAGGACTTGATCCAATGAAGTTGACCATTGGATCAAGTAAAGAAGCTTTCTTTAAATGTCCTAGTGATGGTCATAAATGGGTGGCAACAATTACAGCGATCACAAAAACTTCTTGGAAAAGAGGAAATAGTGGCTGCCCAGCGTGTAGAGGATTAGTTGCTACTGAGACCACCTCATTATTAGCTCTCTATCCTGAGTATATATCTCAGTATTGGGATTATGAAAAGAATAACGAACTAGACATATTCCCTGACAAGGTAACTAGAGGTTCCCAGCAAGAAGCATGGTTTAAGTGTCCACATGATGGTTATGAATGGAAAACTAGGATAGGAAGTATTACTAAAAGTTCGTGGAACTTAGGCAATAATGGCTGCGCTCGCTGCTTTGGCTGGAATTTAGAAGCTATTCGTCAGTTTGTTGCTAGTTTAGAAGTTCATATTCCCAATCTGACTCAAGCGGAGTTATATAAAATCTTTGAGCAATCAGGGGTTTTGGATACGAAAAATGCTGAAGGACTCAAGCTTGTAAAAAATATTATTAAGGGCAAGCTAACAGGACAGAAACTTAGAGATGTAATTCAAGGCAAGGAAACAAAAGTTTCTGAGAATGAAATTGATTCAGTTGATATACTCAAGGCTGATACTGAATTACAAATTATCGATACTGCTCCGTCATTAGATATATCTGGAGCATCTCAATTTTTTGAAGCAAGCAGTGATTCTCAAGATGAGCTTGATGAAGCTGGCAAACTACCACAAATAAAAGTACAGAAAAGTCTGGAATTTTTGAGTAGCAAGATTATTGCTTCAGCCGATCAAGAGGCAGTTGACTTCTTTATTGCTTCAAGGCGTAATCGAATTTGGGCAGAAGTTTTTGAAGATGAATCTGCCGTCGGAGCAATTGAGGCGTTTACAGACGAGGGTTATGGTCGTCAGGTGAGAGATCAATTTCTTGACGAATACAACCAAGCGCGAGATATGGCAATTCCATCAGGTTGGGCATTTCGAGTTGATGGCAAAATCACACCCCCCAACTTGATGCAAAAGCTAGCTGCGGTAAGGCTACGGAGTCAGCAGCGAATGTTAAATCTCTCGTTGACAGGCACAGGTAAAACAATTGGTGGCATCCTTAGTAGCCGCATCATTGATGCCCATCTCACAATCATTATCTGTCCATTAGATACGGTGCCAAACTGGCACGGAGAAATTAAGCATGTTTTTCCAGATAGCCGAGTAACTATCAAAAATTTTAATCCTCATTGGACAGATGTTGAAGGAGGACATCACTATATTCTCCTAAATCATGAGATGTTCCAGCAGCCCTCAACCCCTGTTCATATTCGGCAACTTCTAGAACGATATCAAATTGACTTCATCATCGTGGATGAGATTCATCGTTGTAAACAACGGGGCGATGATCCTTCTAAACGGCGACAGATGGTGCTTGCTCTGATCACTAACGCAGCCGAGAAGAACCCTGATCTTCATGTCCTTGGAATGAGTGCAACTCCTGTTATTAACAATTTGAAAGAAGGTAAAAGCCTGGTTGAATTAGTAACGGGTGTAGAGCGATCTGATTTGAGTGAGAAAGCTACGCTTAACAATTGTATGCGCTTGCATCAAGCGTTTGTAACTCTGGGAATTCGTTCTAGAGTCAAGCCTAAAATCAACATCAAGAGGGTTACACTTCCAGTAGATTGTACTTACTTAGTGGATGAAATTCGGGAAGAAGGCACATCCATCTTAAAAATGGAGCAAATCCTTACTCGTGCCAGAATTCCAGCAATTCTCAAGGAACTCCGCCCAAAAACTATCATTTATACGCATTATGTTGAGGGTATTGTTGATCAGTTAAAAGAGGCGATTGAGGCGGAGGGATGGACTGTTGGTTTTCACATGGGAGGGGATAAGAGTGGTCGTAACGGTTTTATTGATGGTTCTATTGACATTCTGATTGCCAGTAGTGCTATGGCTACTGGTGTCGATGGTTTTCAGCGAGTCTGCGATCGCTTGATTCTGAATATCCCACCCTGGACAAGTGCCGAATTAGAGCAGTTAGAAGGACGATTAAATCGGCAGGGGCAAGTTCATGATACTCTCACAATCCTCATGCCTGTGACTTATGGTTTAGATGATGGAGAACGGTGGAGTTGGGATGAAGGGCGATTAGCGCGATTGCAAAACAAGCAGACGGTTGCTGATGCTGCGGTTGATGGCGTAATGCCTGAAGGTCAGCTACGTAGTGAATCCCAAGCATTTAGAGATTTGCGTAAATGGCTGGAACGCCTGAAGTCAGGTGAACAAAAATCAGTCATTCGCCCTAAAATTTTCGTGCCACTTCCAGATGTTGACCCATCAGATGTTAGACGCCGTAATGTTCAATACGGTGACTTTAGCCGTATGAATGCTCGTTGGAGTAATAGCTACAGTCACACTACTTACGAACGATTACAAGGCAATCCAGAAGAGTGGATGCAATACCATACGCTTTATCAAGAAGCTCGAAAAACTTGGTCAGTTATTCCTTATGAGGAGGCTATCAGGTGGCTTCAGAAACGCTCTGATTTAGTTGTGGCTGATTTTGGTTGTGGGGAAGCATTGATAGCTAAAGCTCTCATCGGCAAGCATACGGTTCATAACTTTGATTTCATTGCTATCAATGATGCAGTTACTGAGTGTGATATGGCTCATGTGCCATTGGAGGATAGCTGTCTGGACGTTGCTATGTTCAATTTGTCACTTATAGGCTTGAACGTTGGTGATTACATTCGAGAAGCATCCCGTACACTCAAACTTGATGGACAACTTTGGATTTACGAAGTAACTTCCCGTATTAAAGATATTCAAGGGTTTGTCAGAGGTCTTGAGACAGCAGGGTTTAGAATAATTGAAAACACTGAGGTATGGAAATTTCGGTATATTCGAGCAATTAAATCAGAGGAGGTTGCTCTCTCTCAAATCAAGGTGCAACTGTAGTGCTTCGAGCAGGCTAACAAACCTGCTGGAGCGGACTGTTGGAAGATATCGGTTGTGTTGCAAAGGCTATTTGCAGCCGTTCAGCAGGAACGTTAGACAGATTCTAGTGCGATCGCCTCGCCCGTAGGTTGGGTTGACGCAAGGAAACCCAACATCAATCAACTCATAACAGAGTGCGATGCCGAAGGCACTGCGTAGCAGCACGCCGATCTTGTAGGGTGCGTTAATGAAATGTAACGGTGCGATTCGTTTCTAGGGGAATAAATAGCCTAGAGTAGCCTGTAGGTTGAACTTCGGCCGTGAGCCTTTGCCGAACGGTTGACGCAAGGAAACCCAACCATATCAAGTTTGCTGTGAGGTTCCGCTGTTGCTACAATTTGATCCCACATCCATAATTCTATCAAGCTAAAATGGAGTGCTATCTAGAAGGAACTTATGATGAAATACAAAATTGTCCTTTATCGTTCTGAAGAAGGAATTACTGTTGGCGTTCCTGCGCTCCCCGGTTGTTGGTCTGAGGGAGATACTGAGGAAGAGGCATTAACCAATATCCAAGATGCAATTCGTGAGTATCTTGCAGCCTTAGAAGAACGCTTGCAAGATGGGGAAATTCGTGAAATTGAAATGCAGGTGTAACTATGCCTAGAATTCCTGGCGTAAATCACCTAGATGCAGTACGAGCCTTGGAGAAGGTAGGCTTTCGGATCATTCGCCAAGGCAAACATATCATCATGAGTGATGGGGTGCGTCAAGTTGCTCTTCCAAGGCACAATCCAATTAAGGCATTTACAATGGGTGGAATTGTTCAAGATGCTGGTTTGACAGTCGCAGAATTTCGTAAACTATTATGAGTGCGATGCCAAAGGCACTGCGTAGCAGATCGCCTCGTCCGTAGGTTGGGTTGACGCAAGGAAACCCAACATCAATCAACTCATAACAGAATGCGATGCCGAAGGCACTGCGTAGCAGCACGCCGATCTGGTAGGGTGCGTTCACTTCGTTAACGCACCTTATCTAATGTTCAAAATCCGTGCGTTACGCTAACGCTAACACAGGCTACATCATATCGATCGCCAGGATTAAGTGATTGCCAAAGCGATCGGGCATAACACAAGGCTGGGTTGACGGCAGGAAACCCAGCCTTGCTTTTCTCTATCAACACTAACCAAAAGCGCGATCCCACCCAAAACACATCGACCCTTATTAGAAGCGGATAATTTCGATCGTGCATCGCGATCGTTGAAAACAGACATCAAATTCTCGAAAAAAGTTCGTTTGCCCAAGAATTAAGGGTATCTGAGAGGTTTTTGCCCAAGCAAAGGCTAGACGAACAGGTTCCAAATTCCCAATTTGAACATACACAAATAACCCTCGTGCTTCAACCCTTGCAAGATTTCCGGCCAATGGCAAGCGGACAGTTTGTTCCTCCCAAATTGCACCCAATTGCGGCCCGATGTCGTAAGGTAATAGATTGACCGTAGATCCGGTATCCAGCAGGGCATTCGCAGAAACAGAAAGGCCTGCATGACTCAGAGTGATGGGAATCGTGGGTAATGCTTCATCGTCGGAAAGGGGAAATTCGACTGTACTAGGCATGGGTAGATGCCTCTCGGTCATCCTGAATCATATGCATCAGAATATTGGCGGCTTCCGTGGCATCGTAGGGCGACCAAATCGGATACTCTGATGCGGAAAAGATAACCTGTAGTTCAGCATCCGGGATTTGTGCAGCTAGGAGTTTGAAGAGTGATAATTTGTCTGTCTGGCTCAGATTGTTGACCAGAAGAATTAACTCAGTGAGTGACATGGCTTAAACTTCTAGATATGCGAGAATAAATTGATCATAAGCGATCTGTGAGGTACGGTCTAACAATCCCGTTGCACACCGACCGTATCAGGTTGGTCGGTGCTGAGTAACAAGAACCACATCATGTCCAGCATCAATTAGAAATCTCGCAGTGATTGCGTAAACGTCTTGATCGAGAGAGAAGAAATTTCATTATTAAGCCGACACAAGTTTAATGTCTTCAGCCGCTACTAAAGCGATAGCATATTGCAGACAAGCACGAATGTCTTCAATTTGTAAATCAGGGTAATAATCCTGAATAATTATACTGAAAGAGAGTCCCTCATTTAGCAACTCAAGAACACTCTGCACAGTGATGCGCGTCCCTTCTATGCAGGGCTTCCCAAAATGAATTTGAGGGTTAACAGAAATTTTATACATTGTTGTCCCCTAGTCGTAAGATGCCTTTATTTTAGATCACATTGCACAAAAAAAGCCGTATAACAAGTCGCTGCACCAGAACGCCGTCATTTGGTTGGTTGAGTGCGATCGCCGATCTTGTAGGGTGCGTTACGGCGAATTATTAATTTTAGTTTTTTGACTAAATTGATAGCCGCCTAACGCACCCTACACTCTACTGAATATACAGCCCTGAGAGCAGAGATCCTTCAGGCTGATAATATTTGCCTATTACCTATTGGGTGTAGGCAGGTAAGTCTTGACTCATTTGATTTAAGTTGCTGGCAATGGCTTTCATCGTCATAAAAGCCGAGCTAAAGGCGATTAGCTCATTTAAGGGATAACTTCGACTCTCAACCCGCAAGGTCAGTAACTGCTTCTCAAGAGATTCAATTTCTTCGATGAGCAATCCTAACTTTGGTGGGTTGAGAATTACCTGGGCAGCGATCGCCTCAGCCATTTCATCAAAAGCGATCGCAGTTCTTTGTGCGATCGCTTGTAATTCATTTGGTTGCTAAAACTGTGGAAATTTGTTCGAGACTGGCAATCTTAACCGAGGCTCGCTCGACCCCGTGTCGGTTAAATGACAGTGACCACTGCACCTACTATCTAACAAAAATAGCATTTTCTGAATTAGAAATTATTTGTCTTGCTGACTTACTCAGAGTTTTATTATTATCTAACCACCAAAGCAAAATATGAGTATCTAGTAAATATTTTAAAATTACTCTCTTTCAAAACTGTTGATAATATCATCGGGTAAAACATCAAAATCATCAGCCATTTTTAGCTACTAATAATTAAGGTTCTAATATCGATAACGGTAGCAGTCATAATTTAATAATTCCCTGGTTTATTATGTAAATTATAGACTATCTTATGATAGTGTAATATGTCTTTATCTGACAAGGTGCTTTCCTGGCGGTCTTTTAATTATTTCTGAAAGACTTGATAACCTCCGAAATGAAGTTAAGCAATATTATCTCGTTCCCAGGTTCGTATTATCTCGTATTATCTCGTTCCCAGGTTCTACCTGGGAACGCTTTATTCAGGTTCTACCTGAACACAATATTTAAGGCAGAGCCTTAAATATTGTGTTCCAAGGCTCTGCCTTGGAACCAGAAAAATTTTGTATTGACGACCGACTCCCCAAAACGAAAACCTCGTACCTCACCATTAAAATAACTGCTGTCATTACCAATCAGTCAATCATCAAGGGGACTTCTCACACCTCTGCCACCTCTGGCTAAAACGTGGGTATAAATCATCGTCGTCCTCACGTCTTTATGGCCAAGCAATTCCTGCACCGTGCGAATGTCATAGCCATTTTGCAGGAGATGGGTAGCAAAACTATGGCGAAAGGTATGGCAACTGACTCGCTTAGGCACGCCGGATTGCTGAACGGCTTGTTTGAGAGCTTTTTGGATGGTGCTTTCGTGGAGATGATGGCGGCGAGTTTCGCCGGAACGCGGGTCTTGGGATAGGGTGTAGGAGGGGAAAATATATTGCCAAATCCATTCGCGGTCAGCCGTTGGATATTTTTGCGCCAGGGCGTAGGGTAAATAAACAGAACCGTAACCTCTTTCCAAGTCTTGTCGATGTAGGCGTTGTACAGTTTGGAGATGTTCTGTGAGAGGGGCTTGAATGGGTTGGGGTAGGGGGGTTACGCGGTCTTCCTTGCCTTTGGTATCGCGGATAATCAGTTGATTTTGGGCAAAATCCACATCCTTGACTCGCAAATTGAGGGCTTCAGCCAATCTCAACCCGCTACCATCAAGGAGTTGAACGATAATATGCTCTACGCCCCTGAGGTGCTTCATGACGTTTTGCACTTCTTCTTTGGTGAGGACGGTGGGCAGACGTTTGTGACCTTTTGCCCGTAAATATGTACCGATATTCCTCAGTTCAATTTTAAGAACTTCTCGATCAAGGAAAAGGATGGCGTTGAGGGCTTGGTTTTGGGTGGCGGCGGCAACGTTTTTATCAACGGCAAGATGGGTCAAAAAGGCTCTAATTTCTTCACCCCCCATTTCACGGGGATGTTTTTTCTGATGGAAGAGCAGATAACGCTTAATCCAGTCCAGATATGTTTGTTCGGTGCGGTAGGAGTAGTGTTTGAGGCGAATGGTTTCACGCACTACGTCTAGGAGTTTTCGAGGTGGGGGAGGGTTCATAAAAGAGTACGCTAATCGGCATAACACGCTTATTGTAATGTTATACGGAAAACTTCTTACGATCACTCGAATTTGGAATGATATATGGAAAGATTCTTTAAAAAATGCATATTTTGCGTGATATACGGAAAATTTCCGCATAATATATAGTTAGGCGAAGCCAATGATTCGCAAAGGAGGTGGTCACTATGATTTTGCTCTAATGCCAGAGATGAATCACAACTCATCAGGATTGACCGAACGTTTTTTGTCCGAGTCCATCCAATGATCATCAGTCAAGTCAAAAGGAGAGAAAACAATGGCAAAGCAAAGTTTCGACCTTGCTAAGTTACGACTCGGCATCTATCAGGATCGCATTTTTCTAGGGGTGCCACTCCAGGAACTGCTGGTGGCTGTTGAAATCACAGCGATTTGCCACTACCCCACGTTCACGATCAATCTGGATGCTGGTTCAGATATCGCCTATCACTTCGATGCGCGTTCCTCTGAAGGGCGAATTGTGCAAAATACCTGTGTTGCTGGAGCTTGGGGTGCAGGGGGAGAAATTTTGTCCATGCCCCCTGAGTTCGTCTCTTCTCAGCCCTTTACCCTCAAGATTGCGGTTGAGCAAGAGTTGGTAGTTTACCTCAATGGCCGGGTGCTAACTCGGTATGCCCACTGCCTGCCTCTGACTCAAATCAATACCGTTCATATTGTTTATCCGCCTGAAAATTTGCAGGTGCAGTCAGTGCAGGTATTTGAGCAGACTGCACCTGCCATAGAGCAACCCCCATTACCACCGCAGGAGATAACCGATATGCCAGCGTTTCTGGAAAATTTGCCGCCTCAGTTTGAGCCGCTGCGATTGTTTCTGGAAGCCAACTTAGTGCCTTACATCAAATTCACGGCGACAGACGCGGGACATCTCAATTCTGCGAGCTTCCGTGGCCCCGCCGACTGGAGTGGCGATCCGTTAGAACTTTGGCAAAGTAAAATTGGCGGTCATCCTTACCTACCGAAAGGCACGAGCTATCCTACCGATGCCGAAACGGGTGAGATGATGATGTTTCTCATGCAGATCAACTGCGCCGATCTGCCGGTAATCGAAAGTCTTAACTTGCCACGACAGGGGCTTTTGCAATTTTACATCGGTTTAGATGTCCCCATGTGCACGCTGAGTCCTGAACAACACCGCGTTCTGTATTACCCCGACGTTTCTAAAGATAAAAATGACTTAATCACTGACTTTAGCTTTTTAGCAGAACCTGCTAGCTCTCTGGAATGGTACGACGATGTTTATGCCTTAAATTTTTCTGTGCAGCGGGACGTGTTCTGGAATGCTCGTCGGCAACTGGATGAATCGTTTGAGATGCCCGAAGCGTTGACGGAACTGGGGGAAGACTTTACTGAATGGATTTCAGACTATGAGGACGAGTGTACGCTGAGGCATGGGCGGATCAATAAACTGGGTGGATATCCAGAACTTCACTCCTATGTGGATGAAACCATAGAGGGATTTAGAGGACGCTTATTGCTAGAACTTCAACATCCTTTTGATATCGATAATAACTTTTACTTTTTTATCGAAGACTTGGATTTGGCAAACCTGAACCTTAGCAACGTTGAATCCTATTTCGTTAGCGTTTAATGGTGTAGTCAGTCGATGAGACCTCTTGCATAATTTTTTTATGGTATGATGGAGGGTTTTGCTTTTTTCTCAATTCTTAGATTGAAGTGGAAAAAAGAATAAAATGTGATCTTAGGTCAGGAAATCATCTATAATTTTGCTATGTTTATTAGCAAAATTAT
>NZ_JACJSW010000130.1:0-13561 GCF_014698375.1 Microcystis flos-aquae FACHB-1344
AAATCTAATGCTTCTAGAAGGAGAGGTTCCGCTTCTGAGTATCTGCCTTGAGAATGGTACAAGTGTGCTAAATTGTTGAGGGAAAGTGCCACAGAGGGATGATTGTCTCCTAAAAGTCGTTTATCCAAATCTAATGCTTCTAGAAGGAGAGGTTCCGCTTCTGAGTATCTGCCTTGAGAATGGTACAAGTGTGCTAAATTGTTGAGGGAAAGTGCCACAGAGGGATGATTGTCTCCTAAAAGTCGTTTATCCAAATCTAAAGCTTCTCGATAGAGAGGTTCCGCTTCTGTGTACCTGCCTTGGCAATCGTACAATGCTGCTAAATTGTTGAGGGAAGTTGCCACATGAGGATGATTGTCTCCTAAGCGAGTTCGAGTTGCGGTTAAACAATCTTGATAGTAAGGTTCAGCAATAGCATACAATCCTTGTCCTTTATAATAACGAGCTAAACCCGTATAGGACGAAACTAAATCCTCATCAGCGATATATTGGGGATATTCCCTGACAGCTTGTTCAATATGGGGAATTAAGGGAGTCAGATTTTGAATAATATCTAGAGTAGGAGTTTGGGGGACTGTTCTCGATGTATCTGTCATCACCGTACAATAACGACTTTTTGCGGTATTGGCTGTCTCGGAACCTTCTAATTTTTCCCGTAGATAAAGACGGATGAGGGGATGCAGTTGATACCATTCATTGCCTAAAGATTTCAGCAAATTAAGCTTAACCAAGCTATCGGTTAACCATTTTTCTATCTCGTCTTTAGCTTCATCAGAAAATAAACTGATGATTAAGTGCTTGGGAAAAGGTGCCGAAGCAAATAAACTGAGACAAAGAGCTAATTTTTGTTCTTCTGTTTCTAACAGTTGCCAACTGAGATCCAGAATTGTTTTAATACTGCGGACTTCCTCCTTATCGGAGTTGAGATATTTTAAGCCTTTTTTGGGGAATTTTTCCTTGATATTTGCTAAAGTTTCAGTGGTTGCTTGTCTCAGAAAACTGCCTAGTAATTGTAATCCTAGAGGCAAATATCCTAAACACTGACAAAGTTGCTTGGCTGCCTCTAACTCCGCGGTTAGACGTTCTTTTCCTAAGTAGGTTTGCAGTAAATCTAAAGCTTGCGCTGCTGTGAGAACATCTAAGTTTATCGTTGACATCGATACCCCTAAGTAACTAAAGCGAGTGGTAATTAAAACCTGAAAACGAGAGTCTTTTTCCGGTGGTAGATAAGATTTAATTTGGTCGTAGTCACGCACATCATCAAAAATAATTAAAGCATTTCCCTCGGGCCAATTTTGCCAACAGTAACGCACTCGTTCACTTAAGGTTCCCTGATTGGGGATGTTTAAACCCAGGTATTCTCTGGCAAAAAATAAAATAGCCAAACCGGGGTCACTGTTAAGGACATTTATCCAACAAATACCCGCAGGATAATCCCCTTTATGTTGCCAAGCATACTGTAAAGCTAATTCAGTTTTGCCCGAACCTCCCATCCCACTTAAAACAATTAGGGAAGATTGCTGAAAAGCTTGATGAATCCGGGATAATTCCTGTTCTCTACCAACAAAGTTAACTGCTGTTCCTGGTAAATTATAGGGATCATGAACGGTATTTTTATCGGTAAATAGCTGATTATAGTTGGTAGCTTGGGTTGAATTTTCCGTTAAAAATAATCGCAGGAAAAACCAAGAATTTAAATCTGGCATATACCGAATAACTTTGTTAGTAAAATCATGATTCATCCACCAAATTTGTCGGAGATTAAAGCGAGCTAAATTTTCTCGATTGAAATTAATTAATTGCAAGGCATCTACTAGGGAAACATCAGAAAAAGCGGTTTCAAAACCAGTAATTGATACTACTCCCGACTCCAATTCTGCCAATTGTGTTAACAAGAAGTTCAAGACAAAAGAAGGTTTTTCCCATATTGGTAAGACAATTTTATGAAAAATAATGCCTTGTTCTTGGAGTTTATTCTCTAATTCTCTAACTACTTGCTGACGGGAAAACTCATCATAAAATTCCACCCTAGCTAAACCTCTAGATGGTCTTCGTCCCCACAATAGCAAACGAGCTGCCGTATGGGAAATAGTACCCGGTTCTAACTCCGATTGATTAGTTTGATTAACTTGATGTACCACCGGGGACACCTCCATCGGGAGCAGTAGGAATACGACCTTGAGCATTTAAAATATCAACCACAAGGGGATGCACCATAAAGCATCTTTCCCCGTCTCCATCTACTTCTTGAATCGCTCGATCATTTAATAAAGCGTATAATATCTCATTGGGAATTTGTGCTTCTGGATTAGCATCATAAATTCGTTTTAACAATGCTACCTTATCCCCATAACTAACATGATCGATATCATAAGGATTTTGGCCTAAACGTCTTTCATATTCTGTTCTTAAACTGCGAATTGCCCTGCTAATATGACTAGAAATGATCAGATTTTGTTGATTGACAATTGCCTCATCAGAAGCTTCTCTAACTAAATAAAATAAATCTCTGATATTGCCACCAGAGGCAATAATAACCCGCTCTATTTGTCCATCTTCAAATAAATTAGATTTAACTCTTGCTTCTAAAACTTTTCTCACTGCTTCCCGTCCTTTTTGGTTAGGAGTATGATCTTTTTGGCAAAAAACTGGAGTATCGGGAATCAGGAGATTATGGTCAAAAGTGAGGTTAATCCCGGGAGATGAATTATACAATCCAATCGGAATATTAAAAATAATGTGAATGTCTAAATCTTTGAAAATGTTAGAATAGTTTAAAAATAAATACCTGACCGCTTCTTGTGAAACACCAGCTTTATCGAAGTCCTCTCCAATAATTAGCCAGCTTCTCTGCATAGTTTCCTGTAAGTTCTGATTACACTCTTTCAGGAGTTTATTAGCAATATTAATTAAATCTCTGGAACGGGAAAGACGGTATTCAACAACTTTTTTCTCTCGCGAGGAAGCAAACCGGAATTCTCCCGTGAGAGAGGCAAAAAGTCCGAGAATTTTATTCCAGAAAGAATCTTCCTTTACTCCCGCTCCTGCTTCCGTTTTGATTTGACTTTCTCTGGTTTCCTTGCGGTTGAATTCTTCAGAACTAAACCAATCCCAAAGCTTTTGTAAATTTTCATCACTGAGTTGTCGAGAAATTTTAGCGGTTTTCTCAACAATTTCCACCACCATAAAGAGAAACACATCAAGGGGACTGAAATTAATCGCATCGAGTTCACTTAAAACACTAAATCGCAGGGGTTCAAAATGCTGTTTAATCTCATGATCATTAATTAAACGAGTTAATTCTGTCGATTTGCCTACCCCCGTGTGTCCCATTAAACAGGCTTTGTAATATTGTTGCGTATCTATGACCCGTTTTAACCCTAATTTTAGACGTTCAATTTTATCTTCCCCTCTCACCCGATTCATTTCTTCTCGATAAAAAGCATCTATTTCCTTCTGAGTTAATAGGGGTTCAGGAGATATAGTTAAATAGATTTCATCAAGAGTAGTCGCAGGTTCAAAGCGAGTCAGAGAGGGGTGTTGCCTAGAGACAGGAAAAATTATTCTCTGGAGATACTTTTTATTATATAAGTAGCTGGTTATAATTAAATTAAAAATGGATTTTAGGTTCGATCCCCCCTAGCCCCCCTTGATAAGGGGGGAAGCCGAAGGCGGGGGGATCCCCCTTAATAAGGGGGGCATCTGAAAGTTTTTAATACCCACCTAATTATTCAGCAAACCATATTTAAGCGGGAAAAATCCCTTTTATGTAGTCTGTGATACTGTTTTTTGGATTGAGATCGTCTAAGGTCAAAGAAATTGCTTCTAGGGTTCCGATTTAAGCGTCTTTAAATGTCAGGTCCGAGAGGAGCAAGCTAGTCTTAAATGATCGAATCAAAAATTTTTTCCATCTAAGCTGGCTACACGGCGGGATAAAAGCCCGGGAGACTTTAAGGATAACTGTTTTAAGGCAGTGTCTTTGAAGACTCCCGGGTTATTGTATTTTGAGGTGAAATGATGTCCGAGGAATCTACTTTTCAACCCCCGCGTTTAACCGAAGCTGAACAGGCCCTAGAAAAAGAACGCCATTTGCCCCTAACCGGTTGGCAACAGGAAGTTTCCCAGGGGTTAACCTACGGTTTAGAGGCGGCCGATAGTATTCGCGATCGCAGTATTCCCACCTTTTCCAGGGGTGAGTTACCCCACTATGCGGGAATTAACACCTTTATGAAGGCTCCCTATTTGGAAGATGTGCGGAATGTGGGCAATTATGACGTGGCAATCGTGGGTGTTCCCCATGATTCGGGGACAACTTACCGACCTGGAACTCGTTTTGGTCCCCAGGGAATTCGGCGGATTTCGGCTCTTTATACGCCCTACAATTTTGAATTAGGGGTAGATTTGCGCGAACAAATTACGCTCTGTGATTTGGGGGATATTTTCACCATTCCTGCTAATAATGAAAAGTCCTTTGATCAAATCTCTAAGGGGGTTGCCCATGTCTTTAGTTCTGGTGCCTTGCCGATTATTTTAGGGGGTGATCATTCCATTGGTTTTCCGACAGTGCGCGGTATTTGTCGGCATTTAGGGGATAAAAAAGTCGGTATTATTCACTTTGATCGCCATGTGGATACCCAGGAAACGGATTTAGATGAACGGATGCACACTTGCCCCTGGTTTCATGCCACCAATATGAAAAATGCTCCTGCTAAGAATCTCGTCCAATTAGGGATTGGGGGTTGGCAAGTTCCCCGTCAAGGTGTTAAAGTTTGCCGCGAGCGGGCCACTAATATTTTGACCGTCACCGACATTGTAGAACGAGGCATTGATGCTGCCGCCGAATTTGCCTTAGAACGAGCTTTAGATGGTACGGATTGCGTTTGGATTAGTTTTGATATTGATTGCATTGATGCCGGTTTTGTCCCCGGTACAGGTTGGCCGGAACCGGGCGGTTTATTACCCCGTGAAGCCCTAGCTTTATTAGGTAAAATTATCCAAAAAGCTCCCATTTGTGGCATGGAAGTGGTGGAAGTTTCCCCTCCCTACGATATTAGTGATATGACCTCTTTGATGGCTACCCGTGTTATTTGTGATGCCATGGCTCATCTGGTTATTTCAGGTCAATTACCGCGTAAAGAAAAGCCCTATTATATTCATCCTGAAGCCAATATGGAGGTTGATGAACCTTGGCAGTAATTTCCTATGCACGAAACTGATATGACCAAGGCGTTAATTATGACAGTTCGAGATTGGTATGATAGCCAACCTGAAAAGCTCAAAATTGAAAAAATTCATCTCATGGTTGGTGAATTTACCTGTGTTGAACCGGTCAGTTTACAATTTGCCTTTGAAGTTCAAACTGCCAATACTTTTCTTGCTGGCGTGGAATTAGCCATTAAAAATATTCCCCTAATTGCTTATTGTCATTGCTGCCAAAAAGATTATCAACCCCAAATTGGCCAGCAATATTCCTGCCCAACTTGCCGATCACCGATGGAGGATATTCGTTCAGGTCGAGAGTTAAAAATTGACCACATTGAATATTCTTTACTTTCTTAAAAAAAGTTAGGCGATCGCTTATACAAGTTCGATGATCAATTATTCATTCTCAACTAAAATGCACCAAACTTTTGACGCAGCCCTAGAAATTAATCTACTTCATGCCAATCAAACAGGAGCCGATCACAACCGGGAACATTTTGACGAGTGGGGCATTACCTGTTTAAACCTGATGAGTAGTCCTGGTGCCGGTAAAACTGTGTTATTGGAAAAAACCCTCGCAGCCTTAAAAGATCAATTAAAAATGGCTGTTATTGAAGGAGATATGACCACAGAACTAGATGCAGAGCGCCTGAGACAATATGGAGTTCCCGTGATTGCCATTAATACGGGTCGCTCCTGTCACTTAGATTCCAAAATGGTAGCTGGGGGAATTCATCGTTTCAAAGAAGATTACAACCCCAAAGAGTTTGATTTATTGTTGGTAGAAAATGTGGGAAATTTAGTTTGTCCCGCCGAATTTGAGGTAGGGGAACACGCTAAAGTTGCTCTATTAAGTATTACTGAAGGAGAAGATAAACCCCTCAAATATCCAATTATGTTTCAAGAAGCGGATTGTCTGATTATTACCAAATTAGATCTGGCTCCTTATTTAGAGATTGATTTAAAACGTTTAGAGGCAAATGTTCGCTCTATGAATCCCGATGTAAAGATTATCGCTCTTTCTGCTCAAACAGGAGAAGGTTTAGAAGAGTGGTTAAATTGGCTAAAAAGCCAAGTCAATAGACCGAGTTTTTTGAATTGTTAATCAGTAACAGTTTTTGAGATTTATTTCTGTTTTACTAGCTGTCATCTCTAAAGGCTATTACCTATGAAACGGCGCAATTTTTTCTCCTTACCTCTCGTTTTTTTTAGTAGCTTACTCCTGACCATTAGTTGTAATCAAGCTCCTCAGCAAACCCCCAATGCAAGTATTTCTCTGAGTAATACTGCCCCCATTGTCATCGGTTATAGTAATTGGGCCGGTTGGTGGCCATGGGCGATCGCTGAAGAAGAGGGATTATTTGCTAAAAATGGGGCTAATGTTCAAATGAAATGGTTTGATGGTTATCTTGAATCCTTACAAGCTTTAGCTGCCGGACAATTAGATGGAAATAGTCAAACTCTCAACGATACAATCGCTTTTGCAGGAGATGCAGTGAATGGTCAAGTTGCTGTTTTAGTCAATGATAATTCGTCAGGAAATGATAAAATTATTGTCACAGAAGAGATTAAAACTATTCAAGATTTAAAAGGCAAAAAAGTTGCTGTCGAAGAAGGCGTTGTCGGTGACTTTCTCCTCAGTTTAGCCCTAGAAAAAGAAGGAATGAGCCGTAAAGATGTGCAAATTGTCCCCATGGAAACAGGGGCTGCTGCTGCCGCTTTTGCATCGGGAAAAGTAGATGCAGTTGGTGCTTTTCCACCTTTTTGGTCAACAGCACTTAAACGAAAAGGTTCTAAAGAATTAATTAGTTCTAAAGCTTTTCCAGGTGCTATTCCTGATTTGTTAGTTGTCAGTGCCAAATTAATCAAAGAAAAACCAGAACAGGTTCAGGCTCTTGTCAAAACCTGGTTTGATGTTCGAGAGTTTATGGCTAAAAATCCCCAAAAAGCCGATGAGATTATGGCCAAGCGTGCGGGCATTAGTCCAGAAGAATTAGCCCTATATAAAGAGGGAACGAAGTTTTTTACCTTAGAAGAAAACCTAGAAGCCTTTAGTCCAGGGAAAACCATGAAAAATATGCCCTTTGCTGCTCAAAAAATGGCTGATTTTATGATGGAAGTTGGCTTTATTAAAAAAGTACCCGATCTAACAACTATTCTAGATTCCCAATTTGTCAAAGCCTTGGCAAATCAAGACAAAAAAGCCTAATTAGCCCCTCTTGTAGATCGAGAAATTAAAGGTTCCAATTCTCTATCTACAAGAGGGATTAGGGAGACAAGTTGACTGCAAGAATTGTTTGATAACTGGGTGATATTGGCTATCAAAATTATTCTTTTCTTTGGCAAATACCATGACCACAACACCTAAAACGCTTCCTCAAAGCACTTTTTGGCGGATTACCGAGGATATTCCCGAATCCCTCAAATGGACTTTAATGGTTTCCTCTATTATTGTCCCGCTGATTTTCTGGTTACTAATCTCTAGTTTTGCGGGCATTGAATCCGTATTTTTGCCTTCTCCTTTAGCCGTTATTCAGGCCTTAGGAAAATTGGCAGAACAGGGCTTTTTAATTCAAGATACTATGACCAGTTTTTTACGAGTAGTTGGGGGCTTTTTTTTAGGAGGATTGTTTGCTATTCCCCTCGGCATTTTAATGGGAACTTTTCCGAGTATTCGCAGTTTAATGGAACCGATCATTGGCGTTGTACGTTATATGCCCGCTCCTGCTTTTATTCCCCTATTGGTTATTTATTTGGGTATTGGAGAAACATCAAAAATTATGCTGATTTTTATCGGGACAATTTTCTTTAATACCCTGATGATTATGGATGCAGTTAAGTTCATTCCCCGTGAATTGATCGAAGTAACTTATACCCTTGGAGGAACTCGAAAACAGGTTTTATTTAAAGTGATTACTCCCTATATTATTCCTAATGTTATCGATACTTTTCGTGTTAATATGGCGGCCGCCTGGAATTTGGTAGTGGTGGCGGAATTAGTGGCGGCCGATAATGGATTAGGCAAACGCATTTTATTAGCCCAGAAATTTCTGAGAACCGATGAAATTTTTGCCTGTTTAATTGTACTAGGAATTATTGGCTTTGCTCTAGATTTAAGTTTTTGTTTGTTTTTGCAGTGGACTTGTAAATGGTCAATTACTCGTTAACTTAAAAACTCAATAACAGAGTTTATTCTGTCACCAATAAAGTTATTTTAATGATAAGAGAAGAACCTTAATGCACTTAGAAATTACTCAACTCAATAAAATTTTCACCACTAAACGAGGTGCTGTGGTCGCTCTGAAAGATATTAATTTACACGTTGAAAGTGCTGAATTTGTCTGTGCGGTCGGGGCCTCTGGTTCGGGAAAATCAACTTTGTTGCGAATGATTGCGGGTTTAGAGCTGCCCACTTCCGGCAAAATTACCGTTGATGGTGTTGAAGTGACAGGGCCAGGAGCCGATCGCGGCATGGTTTTTCAAAATTATACACTCTATCCCTGGATGACGATCCAAAAAAATGTTGAATTTGGCTTAAAACTACAGGGATTATCGACAAAAGAATGCTGGGAAGTGGCCTGTTATTATCTGGATATTGTCGGTTTAACCCAATTCGCTAATGCTTACCCCAGAGAACTATCGGGTGGGATGAAACAACGGGTTGCGATCGCCCGCTCTCTTGCCTGTCATCCCAAAGTTTTATTAATGGACGAACCCTTTGCGGCTTTAGATGTACAAACCAAAGAAAGAATGCACGAATATTTAATTGAAATTTGGCAAAAAATCAGGTGTAGTATTTTAATGATTACCCATGATGTGGATGAAGCGGTTTTTTTGGCTCAACGTATTTATGTTTTGAGTGCTAGGCCGGGGACTATACAACGGGAATTAACAATTAATTTACCCCTAGATCGTAATCATAAAATTAAACGACAAGCTCAGTTTTATGACTATACGGATGAAATTTACGGCCTGCTACGGGGTGAGAAATACTAGAAAAAACTAGGGATCATCAAGAGTAGTCCCTGGTTCAAAACGAGTTAGAGCAGCAAAAATCATCCTTTAGAGATACTTTCCGTTATCTAGCATCGCCAAACAGCGATCGCTCGCTGCTGCCGCCAACCCTAGATCAGTGATAGAACAGTTGTTCAACCATTAAGATTTTGTGATAATACTGGGTAAGTGTGATCTAAAGTACAGCTTTTTTTGGGAAAGTTTCTCCATCGGTGCTGCCTTGGGGCGCAAATATGATAGAATGAGACTAAATTGATACAAAACTTTACTTCAAGGTGAATCTATGCCGTTTACGATCGAATCAGCGCGGAGCATTTTCCCCAACACGCTATCAGCGGATGTGGTTCCCGCCACGATTGCGCGTTTCAATCAGCTGAATACCGAAGATCAACTAGCCTTGATTTGGTTTGCCTACCTAGAAATGGGCAAAACCATCACCGTTGCCGCCCCCGGCGCTGCTAGTATGGTGTTTGCCGAAAAAACCATGAATGAAATTCGGCAGATGTCACCCCTGCAACAGTCGCAGGTGATGTGCGACTTAGCGAACCATGCTGACACCCCGATTTGTCGTACCTACGGCACTTGGTCTGCTAATATCAAGCTGGGATTCTGGTATCAATTAGGACAATGGATGGAAGATGGCAGTGTTGCCCCAATTCCCAAGGGTTATGAACTATCTGCTAATGCTAGTGCCGTTTTAGACGGGATTAAAAAATTAGAGTCGGGACAACAAATCACCGTTCTGCGGAATTGTGTGGTGGATATGGGCTACGATCCCAAGAAACTGGGCGATTATAACCGTATTTCCGAACCCGTGGTTCCTCCCCAAAATATTGCCGAACGGACTAAAGTTAGCATTGAAGGCGTTACCAATGCCACCGTCCTCAACTATATGGACAACCTCAACGCTAATGATTTTGATGTATTAATTGAATTATTCACCCCTGACGGCGCTCTGCAACCACCTTTCCAACGTCCCATCGTCGGTAAAGAGGCAGTATATCGCTTTTTCCGCGAAGAATGTCAAAATTTGAAATTAATCCCCGAACGCGGTGTAGTGGAACCCGCCGATGACGGTTTTACTCAGATTAAAGTGACGGGAAAAGTACAAACCCCCTGGTTTGGTGCGGGTGTGGGTATGAATATGGCATGGCGCTTCCTCCTAACTCCTGATAATAAAATTTTCTTCGTAGCGATCGATTTATTAGCTTCTCCGAAAGAATTATTAAACTTTGCCCGTGGCTAAATAGCTACTGAGAGAAATCATTAAAAATTCTGATGAAACTTATTAGAGTTCCTTGTCAAGTGAACTCTTTTTTTTCTACAATTAAAAGGCTGACTTAAAAAATTGGGAAATACACCGGTTTCTTCTCTGATCTAGGTAAGAATAACTAAACAATCATTCTTAACAGATGTCGGCGAAAAGAGTCATGGTAGTTCAAAAACCCAAAATTATCATCCCTAAAACTAAAATCATGCCTATGAGTGAAATAATTTGGTCAGATACGGAACAAGAAATTGCTCAAACTGCTTTCCAAAAAGCCTATCAGCGAGAAACTAGCACTTTAATAGAACATATTAAAGAACAGTCTGGTCAGATCACGGTTTTAGATGATATCTGGCAAATGCACGATTATCTAAGCGCCCGACGACATCAGATTGATGGTAAATATGACTATCGCTATACTTCCCTAATTTTTGTCTTTGCCCAACTGTTAAAGGAAGGATGGTTAAAGCTAGAGGATCTCAACGGTTTGGAAAAAGATAAACTAGCAAAAATCGCTGCCCTCTCGCGAATGTAAATTAATGATTAGCATTAAGCTATCAGCTTTCTGCTCCTAGTTGGGTGACTAAAAAATTCATCTCTAGATAATCAACCCCGTCTTAAGTTTTTCCTAAGCGGCAACCAATCCCGCTAGAATGAGTCAATCATCCCGATCGCTTATCGCTTGTTTTGCACTTTTGGTTTATGTTCAAAAATCTTTTACTTCCCCTAGGAATATCTATCTTTCTCGGTGTTTGTCAATCTTTGTCAGCCGCCGAATCAGCTATCATCAAATACTACATCTTCCAAGGGTCTGTATCGGTATCAGAATTAAAGCAATTGAGCGAAACAGGCGAATTAGCTCCCGCTTTAGCGGCACAATTAAAGATGGCTAACCAAAAACCCGAAGAATTCCGTAAAATCCTTAATCGTCGGGTAGCGGTGGATGCCGTCTTTCTTTCCAAATTTCTTAATAGTTTTTTTGGCGAAAGTTTGCTAGATTATGCCGCCGAAATTGTCCACACCCCCAATCGGGCTGCTAGTCGGCAAGCTTTACGGGGTTCCTTAGTCACTTCTGCCCTCAACGATAACGAGATTCAAATCATCGAAGTCCTCGACAATTATCCCACCAGCGAGGTTCATGTGGATGGCAATCGTCTGCTGGATTTAATCAACCAAATTGAATCAGTATTGAAAAAAATGCCCCGTTTACCTTTCTGATACCAAATCCGCCTTTCAGGTTTTCGTGAATTGCGCTGTAAATTGAATAAATTAGGATAATCTGGTAGGAATAATGACCACTTCTTTGTCTCAAATGAAAACAGTTAGCGGCAAACCTTTTTTAAAGTGGGCGGGAGGCAAAACTCAACTGGTTCCCAATATTCTATCTTTGATTAATTCCCAGATTTCTCAAGATTGTCAGTTTAACTACATTGAACCTTTTGTCGGAGGTGGGGCAGTTTTATTCTCAGTCTTAAATAATTTTTCTTCTGTCCAAAAAGTCATTATTAATGACATCAATCCTGATTTAATCAGGGCTTATAATGTTATTAAAAATAATGTCAAAGAATTAATAGTCAAGCTTAAAAAAATTCAGCAGGATTTTTATGAACTTAAAAATCTAGAGGAACAACAAAAGTTTTTTTTTGATAAAAGAATAGAATTTAATTCTCGCAGCTGCGATGACGATCTAGAAAAAACAGTTTTGTTATTATTTCTCAATAAAACTTGTTTTAATGGACTTTATAGAGTCAATAGCAAAGGACTCTTTAATGTCCCTTTTGGAAAATATGTCAAACCATTGATCTGCAATGAAGAAAACTTATTAGCTGTCAACCATCATTTACAAAAAGTAACGATCCTACAAGGAGATTTTGTCCAAACCCTAAATTATGCCAATAACAAGACTTTATTTTATTTTGATCCTCCCTATAAACCGATTAAAAAAACATCAGCTTTTACCTCTTATACTAAAGAAGATTTTAACGATGAGGAGCAAATAAGATTAAAACAATTTATCGATCAAGTGGATCAGGCCGGTTATAAATTTATTTTAAGTAATTCCGACGTTAAAAACTTTGACTCTGACAATAATTTTTTTGATGATTTATATAAAGATTATAATATTCAAAGGGTAAAAGCCCGACGAAATATTAATTCCCAGGGCAATAATAGGGGAGAAATCTGGGAATTACTGATCAATAATTGACAAAAATTAAGCCTAACAGAAAAGACGACATGAATAAAAATATTTCTTCAAGAGCTCGAGGGTGGCAAGCTGTATTCGATAGATACAACTTGCACGATCATGATTTTTGTAACCATCCTTATTTTATTAAGGCTGAACAGATTAAAGCAGCAACAAAACATTTTGAAACTACAGGGGAAAGAGAAGTAAGAATTTTATGTAAACAAGATACAAGAGAAAGCCGTCCAGAAGTTTTTAAAAAGCTAGGATTGTTTATTTTACCAGTCAAGAATGGAGAGTATGTGATCTTAAAGGGCGAGGGTTATGTTGATATTCCTATCATAGAAACACCCATACAAAATTATCAAACTTTATTAGATTTTCAATTAGAAACTTCTTTGATAGGTGATTCAGAAATGCAACATCTGGACTTCGCTTACGCATCGAGTCTAATTCGTCACTTTATCAAAGATAATAGCCTAGTATTAACCATTCGTGGTAGAAAATATACCCCTGAATTTACACTAAAAATTAATGATCATGTTCTTAAAATTAAAGGTGTACAAACAGAGGTGGATGCAGGATATGAAGGCAAGAACCAAATTGTCCTGATTGAAGCCAAAAACTTAAGTATAGACAATGTAATTATCAGACAGTTGTATTATCCATCTAGACAATGGCAACTGCATACTAAAAAGAAAATTGTTACACTATTTTTTCTGACAGGGGGACAAGCCAGCTGAAAAGCTTATGTAGCATGGAATACAGACACAGACTCCAAAAAAAGATAAGTCATATTTACCATATATGACCTAAATAACGAAAATGATAAGTGAACTATACCAGAAAGTGTTAGAAAATGAACTGGGGCGAGCCAGATATCTACTGTTGTT
>NZ_JACJSW010000131.1:0-12080 GCF_014698375.1 Microcystis flos-aquae FACHB-1344
CCCTCAACAATTTAGCACACTTGTACCATTCTCAAGGCAGATACTCAGAAGCGGAACCTCTCCTTCTAGAAGCATTAGATTTGAGAAAACGACTCTTAGGAGACAATCATCCCCATGTGGCAAGTTCCCTCAACAATTTAGCAGCATTGTACGAATCCCAAGGCAGGTACACAGAAGCGGAACCTCTCTATCTAGAAGCATTAGATTTGAGAAAACGACTCTTAGGAGACAATCATCCCCATGTGGCAAGTTCCCTCAACAATTTAGCAGCATTGTACTGTTACCAAGGCAGGTACACAGAAGCGGAACCTCTCTATCGAGAAGCGATTAAGATTGCTACCCAAGTATTAGGGGAAAATCATCCCCATACCCAAACAATTATGGAGAACTATAAAACTATGTTGTCGCAACTCCGGCAGGCAGAATTAAGATGAGTCAGAGTTTAAATGCTTAGGAAAATAGGGTTCGTAGGCGCACGGCTTTTCCATTATGAATATAATATCATGTCAAGTCGCCTTTGTCAAGAGAAAATTTGACAACATCCAGATAATGTAGGGTACGTTAGACGGCCAAAATTTCTGCTTTAACTTCAAGCTAACAATCCGTCCTAACCCACCACCATCGACAGTGATTGATGTAATCATCTGATGGACTGTGATAAGTAAAACCAAGGGTGCGGAATGTGGGTTCAAGCTAACAATCCGTCGTAACGCACCACCATCGACAGTGATTGGAATGATTTAATGATGGACTATGATTAGGGACCTAGTTAAGAGTGGATTGGAGATGAAGATTGATTGAATGAACCAATCATAGTTAAGACCGTTGGAAAAGAGGGTTTGTATACGCACGGATTTTCCATTATGAATATAGTATCCTGTCAAGAGGCTTTTGTCAAGAGAAAATTTAACAACATCCAGAAAAACGTTATTGTAGGGGTAATTCATGAATTACCCCTACACCTAATTACCTAGTCCAGTAACGCACCACCACCATTGACAGTGATTGGAATGATTGAATGATGACTACAATGATGGATAATTATAGGAGGATGCTGTCTGGACTGTGATTAGGAGAGATTGTTAAATCCCTACAATAATTTTTATTATTTCATCATCAAAAAAAGGATTAATTATGATCAAAAAAATTAAAATAGCCGATGCTCAAACCGATTTACCAAGTCTCGTTAAATCGGTTACGGAAGATAACAAAATTTATGCCATTGAGAATCAGGAGGATTCTGTAATTTTGATTTCCCAAAAAAACTATGAAAGTTTACAAGAAACCATCGAATTACTCTCTATTCCCGATTTAAGAGAAAGCTTACAACTATCTCTACAGCAAATTAATGAAAATGAAACCTATTCTTTCGAGGAAGTGTTGGGAGACATTGATTAATGGTTTATGAAGTCAGATTTACCAAAGAAGCTAAAAAAGATGTTGATAAGCTAACCCCTAAACTTAAGAAAAAACTGAAATCAATTATCCAAGATACCCTGAGTATTTCTCCCTATAGTGGCAAAAAATTAGTAGGAGATTTAACGGGTTTCTATTCAATTCGCTTAAGTTACCAAGATAGAATACTTTACACCATTAATGATGAACAGAAGTTAATCTATATTCATCGTGCTAAAACCCATTATGGCGAATAAACTAGACCCTGAAAATTCATGAAAAGAGGGTTTGTAGACGCACGGATTTTCCATTATGAATATAGTATCATGTCAAGTCGCCTTTGTCAAGAGAAAATTTGACAACATCCAGAAAAACGTTATTGTAGGGGTAATTCATGAATTACCCCTACACCTATTACCTAGTGGGTTCAAGCTAACAATCCGTCCTAACCCACCACCAATCATCGACTATGATTGGAATGATTGAATGATGGACTATAATTGAATTAATGACTGATAACTGATAACTGATAACTGATAAAGCTATGACACTCAAAGAACAACTTATTAAAGAAATTGAAACAACTCCCATTTCTCTGCTGCCGGAAATCCTGAATTTTGTCCAATCTATAAAAACCAAACATCCAGACGTTGACTTTATGGAATTTGCTGGTATGGCAGCAGATATAGAAAATACTATGGAAGAGATTGTCGAAGAAGCAGAAGCTAATCGTCAACTCGATTTAAAACGGATCAATGACTTATGAAACAAGCATTACTTGATACCAATATCCTCTCTTATTTTTTACGAGGCAATCCCACAGTAATTGAACAATTCCGCATCTATCGACAACACTATACTTATGTATCATTTTCAATCTTTACCTATTACGAGATTAAAAGTGGTTTATTGTATAAAGATGCCCGAAATCAACAACAACAATTTGAACGTCTTGTCGAAGTCAGTGAAGTAATTGCTTATGATCGTGAAATTAGTGATATAGCTACTCAAATATACGTTAATCTTAGAATAAAAGGACAACTCATTACCCCGATTGATTTGTTTATTGCTGCGACTGCTATTTATTGCGATTATACTCTGATTACAGCTAACATTAAGCATTTTCAAAATATTCCCAATCTTAGTTATGAAAATTGGTATCTCTCAACAACCTAGCACTATTGTACTATTGCCAAGGCAGGTACTCAGAAGCGGAACCTCTCTATCTAGAAGCGATTAATATTTTCAGAGAAGGATTAGGGGAAAATCATCCCCATACCTAAACCTTTTATCAGAACTATCTGATGATGTTATCCCAATTACCCGAAGCAGAATTAAGATGAATTAGAGTTTAAATGCTTTGGAAAAGAGGGTTTGTAGACGCACGGATTTCCCATTATGAATATAGTATCATGTCAAGAGGCTTTTGTCAAGAGAAAATTTAACAACATCCAGAAAAACCTAGGGTGCGGAATGTGGGTTCAAGCTAACAATCCGTCCTAACCCACCACCATCGACGGTGGTTGATGTAATCATCTGATGGACTGTGATAAGTAAAACCAAGGGTGCGGAATGTGGGTTCAAGCTAACAATCCGTCCTAACCCACCACCATTGACAGTGATTGGAATGATTGAATGATGGACTATGATTAGGGACCTAGTTAAGAGTGGATTAGAGATGAAGATTGATTGAATGAACCAATCATAGTTAAGACCGTTGGAAAAGAGGGTTTGTATACGCACGGATTTTCCATTATGAATATAGTATCCTGTCAAGAGGCTTTTGTCAAGAGAAAATTTAACAACATCCAGAAAAACGTTATTGTAGGGGTAATTCATGAATTACCCCTACACCTAATTACCTAGTCCAGTAACGCACCACCACCATTGACAGTGATTGGAATGATTGAATGATGACTACAATGATGGATAATTATAGGAGGATGCTGTCTGGACTGTGATTAGGAGAGATTGTTAAATCCCTACAATAATTTTTATTATTTCATCATCAAAAAAAGGATTAATTATGATCAAAAAAATTAAAATAGCCGATGCTCAAACCGATTTACCAAGTCTCGTTAAATCGGTTACGGAAGATAACAAAATTTATGCCATTGAGAATCAGGAGGATTCTGTAATTTTGATTTCCCAAAAAAACTATGAAAGTTTACAAGAAACCATCGAATTACTCTCTATTCCCGATTTAAGAGAAAGCTTACAACTATCTCTACAGCAAATTAATGAAAATGAAACCTATTCTTTCGAGGAAGTGTTGGGAGACATTGATTAATGGTTTATGAAGTCAGATTTACCAAAGAAGCTAAAAAAGATGTTGATAAGCTAACCCCTAAACTTAAGAAAAAACTGAAATCAATTATCCAAGATACCCTGAGTATTTCTCCCTATAGTGGCAAAAAATTAGTAGGAGATTTAACGGGTTTCTATTCAATTCGCTTAAGTTACCAAGATAGAATACTTTACACCATTAATGATGAACAGAAGTTAATCTATATTCATCGTGCTAAAACCCATTATGGCGAATAAACTAGACCCTGAAAATTCATGAAAAGAGGGTTTGTAGACGCACGGATTTTCCATTATGAATATAGTATCATGTCAAGTCGCCTTTGTCAAGAGAAAATTTGACAACATCCAGAAAAACGTTATTGTAGGGGTAATTCATGAATTACCCCTACACCTATTACCTAGTGGGTTCAAGCTAACAATCCGTCCTAACCCACCACCAATCATCGACTATGATTGGAATGATTGAATGATGGACTATAATTGAATTAATGACTGATAACTGATAACTGATAACTGATAAAGCTATGACACTCAAAGAACAACTTATTAAAGAAATTGAAACAACTCCCATTTCTCTGCTGCCGGAAATCCTGAATTTTGTCCAATCTATAAAAACCAAACATCCAGACGTTGACTTTATGGAATTTGCTGGTATGGCAGCAGATATAGAAAATACTATGGAAGAGATTGTCGAAGAAGCAGAAGCTAATCGTCAACTCGATTTAAAACGGATCAATGACTTATGAAACAAGCATTACTTGATACCAATATCCTCTCTTATTTTTTACGAGGCAATCCCACAGTAATTGAACAATTCCGCATCTATCGACAACACTATACTTATGTATCATTTTCAATCTTTACCTATTACGAGATTAAAAGTGGTTTATTGTATAAAGATGCCCGAAATCAACAACAACAATTTGAACGTCTTGTCGAAGTCAGTGAAGTAATTGCTTATGATCGTGAAATTAGTGATATAGCTACTCAAATATACGTTAATCTTAGAATAAAAGGACAACTCATTACCCCGATTGATTTGTTTATTGCTGCGACTGCTATTTATTGCGATTATACTCTGATTACAGCTAACATTAAGCATTTTCAAAATATTCCCAATCTTAGTTATGAAAATTGGTATCTCTCAACAACCTAGCACTATTGTACTATTGCCAAGGCAGGTACTCAGAAGCGGAACCTCTCTATCTAGAAGCGATTAATATTTTCAGAGAAGGATTAGGGGAAAATCATCCCCATACCTAAACCTTTTATCAGAACTATCTGATGATGTTATCCCAATTACCCGAAGCAGAATTAAGATGAATTAGAGTTTAAATGCTTTGGAAAAGAGGGTTTGTAGACGCACGGATTTCCCATTATGAATATAGTATCATGTCAAGAGGCTTTTGTCAAGAGAAAATTTAACAACATCCAGAAAAACCTAGGGTGCGGAATGTGGGTTCAAGCTAACAATCCGTCCTAACCCACCACCATCGACGGTGGTTGATGTAATCATCTGATGGACTGTGATAAGTAAAACCAAGGGTGCGGAATGTGGGTTCAAGCTAACAATCCGTCCTAACCCACCACCATCGACAGTGATTGGAATGATTTAATGATGGACTATGATTAGGGACCTAGTTAAGAGTGGATTAGAGATGAAGATTGATTGAATGAACCAATCATAGTTAAGACCGTTGGAAAAGAGGGTTTGTATACGCACGGATTTTCCATTATGAATACAGTATCATGTCAAGTCGCCTTTGTCAAGAGAAAATTTTTCTGACCCAGAAGGAATTCAAACTAGATAAAAACCGAGGATCAGAGCCACTAAAAACGTCATTAACAGGCATAAAATTCCGAAATAAAGGACGATTTTAGGACGGAAAGCTGATAGGAGGAGGATAAAAGCTTTAATATCAATGAGGGAAGCGACCAGTAAAAAAGCTAGAGTGGAACCCACGGACAGATTAGTAATTAAAGAACCGGGGACAAAAGTGCTAAGACTAGCATTAACAGCGAGAGTGACACCAAAAAACAACTGCACGAGAATTTGAGTAGCGGGAGTATTCCCCCAGGCAATTAATTGACGCTGAGGTAATAATAGCTGAAAGACACTAGATATCGCACAGCCAATAATTAATAATCCCCCTAATTCCAGTGCTTCATCGATAAAGTTATCGAGAAATAACTGCACAGAAATTGGCCAAGCTTGCCTATCTCTAGTTTTATACTCATAAACAAGACTGCCGACTCTTTGCAGGGGTTGACTGGCTGCTTCCTCTGGTAAAAAACTCCCGGAAAGAACCAAACTCGATTCTAGGGGAATTTCGCTATCGGTGCGGGGTTTTTCCCGATAGAAACTAAAGAGAGTGCCGATAACAATTGCCATTAACCAGACCGAAAGCGATCGATAGAAGAAAATACTAGAATAGCTGAAAGTCTGCCAAGTTAGCCAAAGAGTGACGATATTTAGGGTAGGTGCAGCGGTGAGAAAGCTAAACACCACCCCTGGGGGTACTCCCTCTAATAAGAATCTTCTAGCGACGGGAATCGTGCCGTATTGTCCGACGGGTAGGATTAATCCGATGGCACTGCCAACGATCGCTCCTAACAGTCGATTACGGGGAAATATCGCCGCTAATCGCTGTTTATTGACGAAAACCAGCAAAAAACTGGAAACGGCTGCCCCCAAAAGTAAAAAGGGAAGGGAGGTCAAGACTAAACTAAGAAAAAAAGTAACAGCGATAGAAATTTGATTCATGAATAGGGTTCAAGATCGGAAGCTATCCTACAAAATAGCAGATAAGGTAAAAAGTAAAAAGAGCGGTTTTAGATGCAACAATAGGTTAGTTTGTTGAAATCAAAAATTAAAAAGAACGTAAAGCGATTAATTGTGCCTCAGCTTTATGAAGGGATTCTAACCATTCTTTTTCGGGATCGCTATCGGCAACTATTCCCGCTCCCACTTGTCCCCAAACTGTGTTTAAATCCCCTTGAGCAGTCATTAATAGGGTACGGATGAGAATATTCAAATCTAAATGACCCCGTAGGTCAATATAGCCACAGGAACCATAGAATAAATTGCGTCGCACCGGTTCCAATTCTTCGATAATTTCTAGACAACGAACTTTCGGACAACCGGTAATTGTTCCCCCGGGGAAAAGAGCTTTAATTAAATCAATAGCATGATACTTTTTGTCTAATTTTCCTTGAACATTACTGACCAAGTGCATAACGTGACTATAACGCTCGATCGTCAGTAATTCATCAACATCAACCGATCCCCATTCACAAACTCTACCGAGATCATTACGTTCTAGATCCACTAGCATAATATGCTCGGCGCGTTCTTTTTTATTAGTTAATAGTTCCTCGGCCAATTGTCGATCGAGTGCCTCAGTTTTACCCCGGGGACGAGTTCCAGCGATCGGTCTAGTGCTGGCTATTCCTCTTTCTAATTTCACCAATCTTTCGGGAGAACAACTAATCATTTCGCCCCAAGGAGTGCGCCAATAACTGGCAAAAGGAGAAGGGTTAATCTGTTGTAAACTGCGATAAATTTGCCATCCTTTTGCCCTAGTTGTGCTTTGAAATCTTAGGGATAAATTTGCTTGAAAAATATCGCCTTTTCTGATATGATCTAAGGCTTTTTTAACAGCTTTTTCGTAGTCGAGTTGAGAAGTATAAAAGATTAAGGGAGAGGGACGAGGATCGATAAACTCAAAATCCGGTTGATTGCTTAAAGATTGTTCGTATTTATCTAAATCTTCGGGTTTGCTGGCAGCTAACCAGAGAATTTGTGCTTGGTGATCGAGAATGGCAAAACTATCCGGTTCATACCAATAAGCGACGGGAAAAGGGAGAGTATCAGCTTTCCTGTCGGGTAATTTTTCTATTTCCCAAGCTAAATCGTAGCCTAACCACCCCAACCAACCGCCATGGAAAGGAAGATGATCGGGAAGAACATCAGATCGAGTTTGGGGGAGTAAACTGCTTAAAAAGGGCAAAATTTCCCCTAGTGCGGGAGTCCAAAGCTGACGCGGGGAACCAGCACAAAGAGAGTAACGGGAGAGGGAATTACCCGGATAGGGACTTTCTAGTAAAGTAGCGATCGCATCTTGAGAGAATAAGCAGGCAAAAACCTCGGAACCGGTGCGCTGATGCAGAGGAAGCGATCGCCAATGCCATGCTAAAGGTTTTTGCATCTAAAATCGCGGGCCAAAATAGCTGGTAAATTGGGTATAAATAAGGGTTTGGTGTTAGTTGTGGGGTAGTTGATCTTTCCTATCTGCTAACACCTATTCTCTTAGTCCTAAATGTTGGCTGTCTCCTAATTATCCCCGATAATCGAGGTCAATTTCTTTAGAACCGCCGCGCTGTAATTGGCCTAATAATTCCCCTAACTGACTCCAAACCAAACCACCGATAAAGATAGTCATGGGGAGAGAGATAGCGTAGGCAACCCAACCATTGAGAATAAATATATCTAATCCCGAGGCAAGGAAAAGACAGATTCCTACACAAATACCGATAAAAGGAATTTGTAAGGAACTAGATTTTAAAAGATTTTGATCGTCTGAACCCTTATTTTTATACCAATTGTTAACCACTTGCTTGAGACTAGCTTCAAAAGCAGCCCCGCAGGTAATACCGATAAATAAACCGGCAAAAACTAGAAAATAGGGCGGTTGGGGCAGAAAATAATAATCCATAGAAAAAGTGATTAACCGATGATGACCTTAAACACTTTAACGCGAACTGGTTTCTCGCGGAAGGACAGCGGCCACACCTTGGGACGATAATTCCCGAAAAGCGCTCATGGCCACATCCAGGAGTCGCCGCGGTTGCAATTCTCCTTGAATTAAACCCCAGAGACGTTGCACTTCGGCAGTATGGAGACGGTCATCTTCCGTTAAAGCTAATAGCAATTGACGACGCAGATAACGACCTTCTTCCGAGAGAAGAAAAGTGATGCCTAATTGCGCGGTGGGCAGTAAATCGAAGTTACTTTCCGAGCGAGCCATTGTAATCATGTTTTCTAGGCGTTGCCACTGGAATTTACCGTCTTTGAACAGGACATCCAGTAAACGCCGGCGCAGTTGCGGCGATTCCCCGGTCAGGAGACGTTTAGCGACGTAGGGATAGGCCACTTGGACGATTTTGAAGTTAGGATCGAGGGTGAGGGCTGCCCCTTCTTGGGTGACGAGGGAACGAATAATCAGGGCGAATTTGGCGGGAATCCGGAAGGGATACTCGTACATCAATTCGGAGAAATCATCGGTAATGGTGCGGAAATTGAAGTCACCGACCCTTTGACCGATGGCATTGCCTAAAACCCGTTCTAGGGCGGGAATAATTGGTTTTATATCCGTTTCTGGGGTTAAAAATCCCAGTTTGACAAAGTTGCTGGCCAGGTTTTCGTAGTCTTTGTTAATTAAATCGACGACGCAACTAGCGAGGGTTTCTTTAGTTTCCGCCTCTAACTGGTCCATCATGCCAAAATCGATATAGGCCATGCGACCATCAAAAGTGGCGAAAAGATTACCCGGGTGGGGATCAGCGTGGAAAAAGCCGTGTTCGAGGAGTTGCTGTAATCCGGAGGTTACGCCGATTTTAACGATATTATTGGGGTCTAATCCTAAAGCTTTGATGTTCTCGGTATCGGTGAGTTTATAGCCATCAATCCATTCTAGGGTGAGGACGCGGCGACCACTATAACGCCAGTAGATACTGGGAACTTTAACTTCGGGGTTATTTTGGAAGTTGGTGGCGAATTTTTCAGCGTTGCGACCTTCGTTTTGATAGTCGATTTCCTCAAAGAGTTTGGTGCCGAATTCATCGACAATCAGGGTGAGGTCGTGGCCGAGATTGAGGGGTAATAAACGACCGAATTTTTGGGCGGCCCAGCGCATTAGGTATAAATCGAGGCTTAAAAGCGCCCGCAGCCCGGGCCGTTGCACTTTAACGGCTACTTCTTCACCGGTGGGGAGTATCGCTTTGTAAACCTGTCCTAAACTAGCGGCAGCCACAGGGGTGGGGGATATTTCTCGATAGGCTTTTTCTACGGACATTCCCAATTCTGTCTCGATAATGGCAAAAGCAATGTCGTTATCGAAGGGGGGAAGTTGGTCTTGCAGTTTAACTAATTCGTCTAAAAAGTCTCTGCGAACGAGGTCGGGACGGGTAGAGAGAGCTTGACCGACTTTGATGAAGGTGGGACCTAAACAGGTGAGAATTTGCCTAAGTTCGCTGGCACGCCGGTATTTATTGGCTTCTTCTTGCTTTGTCCATTTGTCCCAGAGGAGACTGAGGAGAAATAATCCTAAAGACCAAATAATCACGAAAGTGCGACCGAACAATTGCCAAGGTTTGTAACGGTATTGTTGAGCGATCGCTTCTGCACTGTAAGGAGTGAACTGTGTTTCTTCTCGTTTCCGGTCAGTTTGACTGTCTTGATGCCGACTCACAAGCTAATCTCTATATATCTTACGCCACTTGATATTGTAGCTAAGTTCTTGGCATCAGTATACAAAACTACACATTATTTAATAATTGTTATAATTCCCTGAGAAATCATAAGTATTTATGGCTGGACTGCTGGGTAAATTCTCGGCTAGTGGATGTCCTCAAGTACCTGATGGATATTTTCAACAAGCTGTTCTATAAAGGTAACGGCATCATTAACGAGATTTTCATCGATATTCCAGCGACTGCCAATGCCATAACTCGGGTCTATATCAGCTTCATGGGCGATTTTGTTGCTTCGATCAACAATTGCGCTAAGTTGGCTTTCGCCTCTATCACTGCCATCGCCAACTCGTACTCGTCCCCGAACATTCTTCCTGCCAGTTCATCTTCTTTAATTCTTTCCCACTCATTTTCGATACGATTCAGTTCGGGAGAACAACTCGGTAGCCAAAAGATATATAATCCCTTTTCTTCCCATTTTGTATACTGTTCTCTACTAATTTTACTGACATGGCTTGAACCTTGATCTTGTCCCACTACCGTAATTTTTCCCGTTTCTTTTAAGCGATTTTCTGCTTGTTATGCTTGCCAATTTAGGATTTGAATATACTGTTCACTCTTGAAACTATTGAAAGTCATTCCAGACTCGAAACTCTGTCCCAGTTCTAACAGACCGCCTACATTTAACCTTTTCCCTTTCTTTTTCCCTGTTCTATTTTCTTTTGTTCTCCAATTCTCATCCATGTATACACCACTGACGACCAAAGGCTAAATCCCGATTCATCCAAGTATTTTAAACATCTCTCCCCAGCCGCCGCCGCCAATTCAAGCATTTCCAAGTCCGCTATCTTCAACGTTTTGATTTCTCGATTACTTTTCTCTTTTGCCGAGGGTCTTGTTCTTGTCCACGAATAATTTTTTTTGAAGATTCTTCTGATTTTTCTTTCGCTTAACTCGATGTTTTTCGTTTCTTTTAAGAATTCGCACAGTTGCCGGCTACTATAGCTTCTAGGTTCATCCGTCAATTTTTTGGCGACTTCTTTTGACATACTCCCACCGTCAAGCTACGCTGTGACGGGGGATTCTTGACCTATCACTATCGTAAATTCCTTGTTCAACGAGACAACTTAAATTCTCAATGTCTCCACTGAAAATCTTTCTTGCCGGACTCTCCCCCCCCCCTTGCCCCCCGACATCGGGGGGGTTTGGGTCGGTTTCTGTTTGCCCAACAGTACCGTTGAGATGATTTCCCAAATATTTCAACCCTTTTTTAAGAATATTTACTGCTGCGTTATGATCCCTATCTAAGACTGTTTTACAGTTAGAACACTGATGAGTTCTAGTGCTTAATGTTTTTTGAACTCTCGTCCCACAAACTGAACAATCTTGAGTCGTGAAATGAGGTGGTACAGCAACACAAACAATCCGATAAATCTTGGCAAAAAATTCAAACCATTCAGTGAATTGATACCAAGAAGCATCACTAATCGACTGGGCCAGCTTACGGTTTTTGACTAAGTTTCTTATCTTTAAAGCTTCATAGACTACCAGAGCATTAGACTGGACTAACGCCAAAGGGCTCTTCTCGACTTTGTGTGATAATTTTTGCTTATGGAATCGTGAAATGCTTACTGGGCAAGACTTTTAGGACTATTTTGCGGATATTCTATCAGTATAGACCTCGTTTCCACACAGAAACCAGAAGAGCCGCCAAAGCATCTTTAATTGCTTTGTCTTGACGTTGTCTTGACACTTTAAGGTGAAGCCTAGCCACTTTTATCCGTTGCTTGTGATAGTTATTAGACTGTTTCTTTCCTTGACGAAATCGTTTTGATAATCTCCTTTGTGCTTTTTTCAGTCGTTTTTCTGACTTGCTTAAATAACGGAGATTTTCTACGGTATTGCCT
>NZ_JACJSW010000132.1:0-41688 GCF_014698375.1 Microcystis flos-aquae FACHB-1344
GGCAGAGTTGGAAAAACAGATTAATCGACTTCCCCATTTGCCAAAGTGGTTTGTGGAAATCCCTTATCAAACCACTTGACTATTGGATCATCTTTTTTATGGAGTTCTCTTAAATAAATTTGAACAATGAACAATGGGGAGCATCTCACTTACGCGATGAGTAATTATACTTAGCTTAAAAGCCACTCTTAATCGTGTCTTGGAACGAAATAGAGGCTTTTAAAGACTGCGTACATAGAGAATTAAAACAAGAATTACCCTCGAAAAGCCTATTTTTCCCCTAAGTATTTATGCTCATTGCAAAGGTGAGATGCTCCCGAACAATGAACAATGAACAATGAACAATGAACAATCTAATTTTTTATGCTTGATATTCTAACAAATATCCTAGCTTCGCTGGTCAAATTATTCTCAAAGTATGATTGATTACGACGACAATCTTCTTCGCAAAATCTTGATTATTCTCCTTTCGATCGAGCTTAAAAAAATTTTTTCCCAGTCCTTGACAACTTATGTTAAGTTGATAGTGGCAGTTGCAAGAAATTAACCCCCAGTTCTCACCTAGGAATTGTTAAGATGAGGAATTTTTTCTCGTCGGTTTCTGGTGCGAAGAATGGAGTTGAAAACGATTACCTGTCCAACTCGATCCGGGTCCCTTGGTAGAGTGACTGACGGATAAGCTCGATCTGTTTGCAGATTTAGCTAGTTTTCTCGTCGCTAGTCATTCGATGATCAATGGGGAAAGATCGAGCCTACCTAATTTTAACTATCTTCTCTCCTCCCTAATCAAACAATGCCTACCATGACCTTAGTGTTACCAATGGTGTATTTACTGGTGATCTACCTCTTACTAGCGATCGCTAAAAAAGCTAAAATCAACTCCTAATCAGTGATCAGTGATCAGTTGATCAGATTTGAGTTTTAAGTGAGCAGTATTACAGCATTTCTCAGATACATGAGGTTCGTTCTTGCAGCTGAAATAGTTGATTAGCAGGTATTAGTGTCTGTGCTTCACCTTGACGAGAAAGGCTGTAAATAGCAGTTTCCTACTGTCTTTTCACTGATTACTGCTCCCTGATTACTGCTCCCTGAAAAAGGCTGACGGCTATAAAACGGGGACAGGCAATTGACGCTCCCGTCGCGCTCAAGCGAGGGATTCTTGATTCACCGAGTCCACTTAGACTAAGTACCTTGCGATTCTCAACCCAGAGGTGGTTCTCTCCTCAAGCGTTAACTTTGGGTGCGCCCCACCCTAGTTGTATTTCTACAAAATTTGCTTTAATTGAAGTGTTAGCTTCAAATACTGCTTTGTCTAGTTCCTGCAAAGATTTTACCTACCTACAGGTAGAAACTAGAACATTAGGTAGAACCCCATATCTTTGATTGTCAAGGTGCAGATAGCGTAGTGATTAGACTACAGGGGTTTTTCAAGCGGTTGTTTACCCTAGCCGCTATAGTTATATGGTAGCTATTTTTCGTGAGTACTTCAAACCTTTAAAGGAAAAAAGACTGCCAAGGCTAATGACCCCAAAAGAAGAGCAAGCGCACTTCGGCATACGCAACTAGAATGCCATTAACAATGTCAGAAGTCATTCGAGATTTCGCTCTTGAGACTAGACACTTATTTTTAGCTGTGGTTCGCTGTTCTATACTGGCCTTTGTTTCATCCCATCTGTAAAACCGAGGGTCTTCACCCGACATTGCAGATAAACCTTTTCTACCCGGGGAGAAAAACCGAGCCATTGACGAGATAAACGAGCAAAAGTGTCAGGATCACCGCTAACTGCGAAGTTGGTAGGTAGGGGTGTTTCGGGATTTTTTAGACCTAATAATTCTAGTTCTTTTTCCGCCGCTCGGACAACGGAAGCGGCGGGATCTACCAACCGCACGGAACTAGGTAAAAGACGACGTAAAACCGGGGAAAGATGGCGATAATGGGTACAACCATAGACCAGAGTATCAATATTTTCTGCTAGTAAAGGCTGAAGATATTCCCTAGCCACCTGCGTGGTGTAGGGGTCAAAAATGCGGTTAGCCTCGATCAAAGGGACAAATTCAGGACAGGGAATTTGCCAAACTTGGGCAGTAGGATCGATTTCTTGAATGGCTTGTTTATAGGCATTACTTTTAGCCGTAGCGGGAGTAGAAATCACCCCAATGCGCTTTCCTTTTTGCACGGCAGTTTTTGCCCCGGGTAAAATTACCCCCAAAATTGGTAAATCTTTAAATTCGGCCTGTACTTCTTCTAAAGCCAAGGCGGAACTGGTATTACAGGCCATAATCACCATTTTCACCTGGTGCTCGCTCATCCAAGTGAGAATTTCCCGGACAAATTCGATAATTTCCCCTTTAGAACGGGTTCCGTAGGGAAGTCTAGCGGTATCAGCGAAATAGAGAATTGATTCTTGGGGCAGTTGTCGATACAACTCCCTTAAAACGGTCAGTCCACCCACACCACTATCAAACACACCAATCGGACTAAGTTGTGATTCTCTCATAGATAATATCGAGGAAAACGCTGATCTAAAATAGCTTTATTTGATGATATTAAAACACGGATTTTTTGATCAGTAAACTAATGCTCCAATCATTTAATCATTAACGGAGATTTCGTTGAATATATTCAATAATTCCCCTTGCGATCGCCGCCGCCATTTGTCGTTGAAAGTTGACATTGGCTAATTTAGCAGCATCCTCAGCGCCGGTAACGAAACCCACTTCCACGAGGGTAGAGGGCATTTTCGAGGTTCTCAGCACATAGAAACGGGCCCGACGCACCCCCCGATCGGGCAGATCGACACTGCGGACAATATTGCGATGGATGGTGTCCGACAAACGGCGATCGCCAAAGTAATAAACTTCCAATCCGTTGACATCTGGTCGTCCTTTCCCCATAGAGTTAGCGTGGATACTGACAAACAGATCGGCATCGATCTGGTTAGCCAGATCCGTGCGACCTTGCAGGGTGACAAAAAAGTCGCTATCTCTAGTTAGACGCACATCGATGCCCTGTTGTTGCAGAATGCGGGTAACTTCTAGGGAAATGGGCAGAATTACGTTTTTTTCCTGAAGGCCACCAATTCCGATCGCCCCCGGGTCCTTACCACCGTGGCCCGGATCGATCACCACTAGAAAGCGGCTATTGCCTTGTCGGGGGGGATTAGGAGTGGGGTTAGAGGAGCGCGGCGGTGGGTTAAATTGCCCCGTATCTGGGGGTAAAGGGACAGGTATAGTGGTGTAGTCAGGAACCTGAGAAACGGGGCTAGAATTGCGGGAGGAAAGCAATTCTAGGGCTAGGGTTTGATTGCCCGTTTGAGTTAATTGTCCCAGTTGAAAACCCGCGGCCGTCTGTACCAAAATCAGCACCTTATTGGCGCTTTCCTGACGTACCCGCAATTGATAGATGGGACTAGAGCGACCAAAGCGCGGACCGCGAAAAGACTCGGCTAACTTAGCATTTTCGATGCTTAGTTCATAGACACCATCCCGGTTAACACTGCCGTTAGCTTTTAGGGGTAAATCCGCGCGAATTAACAGGCGATCGTTATTACCCGCCAGATCGATCGAGGAGATCGTGGCCAAACGATTGCTCGAAGGGGGATTATTGGCAGTTTTCGCGGGGGGATTATTGGGACGGGGATTGGGATTAGTGGCGCTAGTGGGGGGGGGAGAGGAGATATTATCCACGGAACCCAGACCACCCCTAGGCAGTAAAACCAAACCACCAAAACGACTATAGAGAGCTTGCCAATCGGGACTATCCTTATTAACGCTCAGGGAAATCTTGGCCCGTTGATTGGCAGTCTGACTGAATTGAATATCGCCGACCCCATAGCGATTGACGGGGATAGTTTGACCGGTGAGACTACTGGGTAAAGTGGCCCCGGGTAATTCAAATTCGATTTTTTTGCCGTCCCGGCTGCGTTGACTGCGGATTGATCGCTCATCACCATTTTGCTCTAAACGGACAAAAAGACCATTGCGAGTTACCTGAAAATCATCGTTGTTGTCCGTCTGGCTCACTGGAGGTGGGGGAGTGGGACGGGTGGAACCGCGATCGGGGGGAGGTGTGGGGTCAGGGGTGACGGGTGGTTGCGTTTCCTCCCTAATTGGTTGGGGTTCTGGCAATTCCACTGTCCATTGGGTGGGCGAAATTCCGCGAATTTTTACCTGTTGAGGATCAAAGGTGTAGCCTGGGGCCAATTCAATCACTAAACGGGTAGTTTCCGCATCAAATTGACCAATACGGACACTTCTGACGATATTGCCAATGGGCCGGTTAATATTGGGTTGCCCTAACTTGATCCCGGGCAGATCGATCACGATCCTGGTGGGGTTAGTGATCATTTGCGCTCGCGGTTGCACTCGATTGTCGGTGGTGAACACCAGACGATTCTCATTGGTGTCGAATCGCCAAAAGACGAGCTTGCCGGCCCAAGCAGGGGCCGCCACCAGCAACCAAGTTAATGCGCTTAGGAATAACCAATGAAATCTCACGATCGATGCTCCCGTTGCTCAGTTATCAATTACCTTTTTTCGGTAAAAATGGACAATTTTGTCGATTTTTGACCATCCATAGCTCCGTTAATGCTCTGAGAATGACTATCAATAAAAACAAGCTTATGGGACGTTGGCATGGTCTGCTATGTTTCTGATCAGTGATCAGGGATTGGTTGTTGGGGTGTTGGGGTTTTGGGGTTTTAGTTGAAATTACCCTATCTCCCTATCTCCCTATCCTCTAGCTCCTAACTCACTGCTCACTGCTCACTGATTGAGGGCTGGCGGTAGGTTCTTTAAATACTAACCTTAACAGGGGCGGAGCGATAAAGGTAGTCAAGATCACCATCATAATAATGGCCGCATCGGCAGCGGGGGATAAAGCGCCACTAGCAGCCCCGACTCCGGCAAAGACTAAACCCACTTCACCCCGGGGAATCATGCCAACTCCGATCGCCAAGCGATTGAGTTTTTCCTGACTGAAAACGGCTAACCCCGTTACCACTTTACCCAAAATAGCGACGACAATTAGGAAAGCGGCCAAGACTAATCCTTCTCGATTAGTGGGAATAGCGGGATTAAGGACACTTAAATCGGTTTTTGCCCCCACACAGACGAAAAATATCGGTACAAATAAATCGGCGATCGGGAACACTTGTTCTGCCAATTCCGAGCGCTTTTCCGTTTCCCCGAGGACCAGGCCCGCGGCAAAGGAACCGAGAATCGCTTCTAATTGGATAACTTGGGCAATATAGGCAAGAATAAAGGCGAAAATCAGGGAAACTAAGAGCAATTGTCCCCTAGTTTTCATGCTATTAACTAATTGAACGTAAAAGGGGCTTAAAAAACGACCGATCAGGATCGCACCCACCACAAAAGCGCTGGAACTAATCACTAGATAAATTACTTTGCTAATCTGCACTTCTCCAGTCTTCACCAAAGAAGCAACGACAGCGAGGATGATAATACCGAGAATATCATCGAGAACCGCTGCCCCGATGATAATTTGACCTTCTTTCGCCGATAACTGCCCTATTTCTGCTAAAACCTTGGCGGTAATGCCGATACTGGTAGCGGTTAGAGCTGCCCCGGCAAAAATGGCGGGAATGGTGGCCAGATGAAAGATATAGATTAAACCCAAAGTACCCACCAAAAAGGGAACCGCAACTCCCACCACTGCGACGACGGCTGCCTGCGGACCGACGCGAATTAATTCCTGCAAGTCTGACTCTAAACCGATCTCGAACAGCAGGATAATTACCCCCAATTCCGAGAGGACGGAAATCACCTCACTGGCAGCACTAAAAACGGCGGGAGATTGCTCCGGGGTGAGGGGGGAAGTGGATTGTAGGAAGTGAATTAGGAGAGAATCCTCGAATCCCGCTCCTCCTTCTGGAAAAACCAGTAATTTTAGGGCAGAAACCCCGATAATCACGCCACCGACTAATTCTCCTAACACGGGAGGCAAGTTGAATCGCACGCATATTTCTCCCCCCAGTTTACAGGCGAAATAAATAACGGTCAAACTCAGCAGCACGCAGGCTAAAACTAAGGCACTATCGGCAGTTTCGGCTGTAGCTGCCGAGGCTAACAGGGGAATGTTAAAACTCCAAGCGGAAGAAAGAAAAGGCTGTAGTATCATCGCTCGCTCAAAATTACTCTCAATACTCTAACAAGCTTGCGGCCTATTCAGTCATCCCTGCTCAAAGTTTGCCGTTCTATTAAACTTACTCAAATCTACTCATGAGCAAATTTGAAGCTAATTTCCTGCTTCAAGGTAGCAGTGTCGGCACTATCTACTCCCCAGGCTGACACGGTGGAACTCACCGCCAAAGAAGCTAGATTGAGACTAGCGTTCAAGTCTCTATCACAAACAAAAGAGCATTGTTCACAATCAAAAACTCTTTCGGATAAAGATAGAGACTCTTTTTTGTATCCACAATTGGAACAGATTTTGCTACTGGGGAACCATCTATCAGCTACGATTAACTCCGCACCATACAACTGAGTTTTTTTGTTGGCTTTTGAAACTATTTCAATAACTTGAACCTCCTTCTGAAGTGCGGAATGTAGCCCTCTAAAATACCTCTGAGGGGGTTGCGGGCTTTTTCTTCTAATTTTTTACCCCGCACCCAAAGGACAGCACAAAATCCGAACCGCTTCCTTGCCTTTTTCCCATATCCTAACTACCAATATAACACTATTTCATTAATCAGAAAAATTACTTAAAAAACTCTGTATCCTCTGGGTCTCTGTGGTGAGCAATCAATTACTCAATCGACACTTTAGACATCTTCCACTACTTTTACCATTCCTTCTCGACCAACTTCTCCTAACTTTTCTCCCCAAACCTCCCAGCAATCTTCACAGGATTTTCCTACTCGTTTTTTGACGTTAATTCGGTAATAAAAATGTGTTTCATTATCTCCCACTAATTCCCCTGAAAATATTTCCCAATTGGGACTAACTAACAGCAGGAGTTCGTTAATTGGATCGTAAATATCCACCTCTGGATGCGCTCTTTCGGCAATTCGTCTTAACTTGATATCTGGCAGATACATAAATTTAGGTTCACAGCAGGAATTGACCATCAGCCACAGACAACCTGGCCCCTCCACTCGGTAATTAACCCACGCAATTGCTGCTGCTATTTCTAACATTTCATCCGGCATTTCATCAGGAGTGGGTAAGTGTAAATCCACTCGCATTATCCAATCACAAGATTCCTTTTTAGCCATGATTTTATAACTCTATATAGAACATTTTTACTAACTAATGACACGAGCGGGTATTTAACGGGATGGTCTGGGATTTTAGAAGCTCTATATCTGTCAGCACTTGAGAAAAATTAACCCATTACTTTAATAATAATAAACGCTGGGGAGATAAAGTAACAGTCCAAGGCAAAGCTTGCTCCTTAATTTCTAACCATTTATCCTTATATAACTCTGCTTGGATATGAAAATCGCGGTCGTGGTTGGAGGGTTGATTAAGTTTCAGATAGAGAGTCACCCGATGGGGTCCTTCAATGGCATTAGCTAACCAACAGGGAAAAGTATTAATATCGCCTAAATCTCGACCAAAAATAATTTGATGGGCGCGAATTCCCGTATAGGCTAAATAGTCGGGAATTCTGGGGACGGTGTGTAATTTAACATCCCAATCAATGGCCTCCAATTGTTGATTATTAATGATTATAGCACGGGAAAAATTCTTACAGCCCGTAATTTTTGCCAAACTAACGCTATCTGGTCGCTCAAAAATTTTCTGTTTAGAATTATTAGCAATTGCCCGCCCTTTTTCCATAACTAATAAATTCTCACATATTCGATAGGCTTCATCCATATTGTGGGTAACAAAAATTGTCACGCCATCGTAATTACTTAAAGTTTTGATCATCTGACGTTCTAATTGAGCGCGTAGATGGGTATCAAGGGCAGAAAAAGGCTCATCTAATAATAAAGCTTCCGGACGACTAGCTAAAGCGCGAGCGATGGCGACCCGTTGCTGTTGTCCCCCCGATAATTGATGGGGATAACGGTTTTCCATGCCGGGTAACTGCACTAATTCTAATTGAGTGGCAATCTGCTGACGGATAATTTTTGTGGGTAACTTTTGCGAGAGACCAAAAGCGATATTTTCTGCCACGGTGAGATGGGGAAAAAGGGCATAATTCTGCACCACAAAACCGATACGACGCTGACGACTGGGGAGATTAATTCCCTTTTCGGAGTCGAAGAGAATGCGCCCATTTAAGACAATACGACCCCTTGAGGGCGTTTCCACACCAGCCAGCGATCGCAAAATCAGGCTTTTTCCCGACCCCGAAGCCCCTAATAGTCCTAGGGGCTGATTTTGGCAGTTAAAAGTTACCGAGAGGTTAAAACCGGGTAAAGATTTCTCTATATCGACAAATAAGCCTATTTTATCCCTATAATGATTATTTTCAGCTTCTAAAAGGGCAAAATCGCGACCCTGCCAGGGTGGCAGCCAGTCCTCCATCTCGTTAGGTTTGCTTTCTCCCGGTCGTCCTAATTGCTGTTTACGTTGACTTTGCCAGAGATTAACGGCGATAATCCCCGATAGGGAGATTAACATGATAATAAACACCCATATCCAAGCCTCAGTCATCGCTCCTGCTTCCACAGCGAAGAAAATCGCCATCGGGATAGTTTGAGTTTGCCCCGGAATATTACCCGCTAACATCAAAGTCGCCCCAAATTCCCCCAAAGCGCGGGCAAAAGCTAGGGTTAATCCTGCTAATACTCCGGGGAAGGAGAGGGGCAAAAGTACGCGCCAGAATATTTTCCCTTCCGATGCCCCTAGGGTGCGGGCAACCTGTAGGATGTTGGCATCCACCTGTTCAAAAGCCACTAGGGTGGTTTTGTACATCAGGGGAAAAGCCACCACCGTCGCGGTGATGATGGCGGCATACCAAGTAAAAACGACGCGAAAGTTAAATAAGTCTAATAACTGTCCTAATAGTCCGTTTTTGCCGAATAGGAGCAGTAAAATGAAGCCTAGCACCGTCGGGGGCAAGATTAAGGGCGCGACGAAAACTCCCTCGATTAGGGATTTCCACCGTCCACGATAACCTAACATCCAATAAGCGGCGGCAATACCGAGAAAAAAGATGATTATCAGGGCAATGGTGGCGGTTTTCAGGGATATCCATAGGGGGGAAAAGTCTGGCATTGTTTATCTGGCTATTCCGAAGCCGAATTTTTCAAAAATGTTTTTAGCGGCTTTCCTGATGAGATATTGGGCGAAAGTCTTGGCAGCTTGCGGGTTTTTACTGGCTTTGATCACAGCTATGGGGTAAATAATCGGAGAATGGAGATTATTGGCAGCCGTAGCCACTACTTTTACCCGGTCGGAAATTTTGGCATCGGTGATGTAAACAAGGCCAGCATCGGCGTTACCGGTTTCTACGGCGGCGAGAACATTACGGACGGAGTTGGAAAAGACCAGTTTTGGTCTTATTTGCTCTAAAATGCCGAGATTTTTCAGAACTTCTTCGCTGTACTGACCGACGGGAACGCTGCGCGGTTCACCCACGGCAATTCTTTTGACATTACTGTTAGTCAGGGAACGAAAATCGCTGATTTTTAGGGTGGAATTCTTGGGAACGATTAAAACTAGGCGATTAGTGAGCAGGTTTCTTCTGGTACTTCTATCGATTAAACCAGCTTTTGCTAAAGCGTCCATTTGCTTAGTCGCGGCCGAGACGAAAACATCGGCCGGCGCACCTTGTGTAATTTGCTGTTGCAAAGCTCCCGACGCACCGAAGTTATAGTTAACTTTAATGTTGGCATGGGCTTTTTCAAACCCCGGCTTGATTTCTTCTAGGGCATCTTTGAGACTAGCGGCGGCAGAAACTAGAATTGTCTGGGTTTGTGCAGTGGCGATAGTAGAGGAAAAAAGGTTTATGTCTGGAGATAATAAGCAACTAAGGACAATTGAGCCGATAAAAGCCAGAAAATATCGTCTTTTCATCAAGATTGATAGCAAGCGATCGATATTTATACATCTATCACAACCAATCCACCGCCCGAAATCTGTATCTAGGGTTTGCGGCAAAAAGTTTTTCTTGGGGAAGTGGGGAAGTGGGGAATGGGGAAGTGGGGAGATGGGGGAGTGGGGAAGTGGGGGTGTGGGGAGAAAAAAGCTGACTCCTGACTCGGAGAATACTGTCTCGGAGAATACTGTCTCGGAGAATACTGACCCCTGAATCCTAGAACTTAGGGAATCCTGTGAATTTTGAGGAAATTAGTGCCTTTAGTTTTCTGCATGGGAATTCCCGCCATAATCAGGATTTTATCGCCCGATTGCGCTAGATTTTTCTGAAGCAGAATTGATTCCGTTTGCTTTAACACATCCTCAAAGACGGACACCTGATGATCAAGAAGAATCGGGATCACACCCCAGACTAGATTGAGACGGTGATAGACTCGTTTATTGGGAGTCATGGCAATGACGGGAACCGAGGGACGTTCCTTAGAAGCCAGTAGCGAAGTGTAGCCAGAGGTGGTAAAAGTGACAATATAACGGAGATCAAGGGTTTGATCGATCGCCACTAAAGCCTCACTGAGAGCGTGAGTTTCATCGGACTGATTGGGGGGAGCATTATCAAACTTCACATCCGCTTCCACATCATGGGCGATTTTGGCCAACATAGCCACAGCTTTGACGGGAAAATCTCCCACTGCTGATTCCCCCGATAACATCACCGCATCGGTTCCATCGATAATCGCATTAGCCACATCACTAGCCTCGGCCCGAGTCGGTCGGGGATTGTTAATCATGCTTTCTAACATCTGGGTGGCAGTGATGACGGGAATAGTTTTCATGTTGCAGAGTTTGATAATGCGTTTTTGCAACATGGGGACTTTTTCGGGACTTAATTCTACCCCCAAATCGCCCCGGGCCACCATAATTCCGTCACATTCCTCGATAATTGACTCCAAATTTTCGATCGCTTGCGGTTTTTCAATTTTAGCTATCACTGGCACATCCGCATGATTTCTCTCGGCTAAAAATGCCTTAATCGCCTTGATATCTTCTCCTTTACGAACAAAACTGAGGGAAACCCAATCAACCCCCTGAGAAAGACCAAATTCTAGGTCTTGTTTGTCTTTTTCGGTCATGGAAGGTAAGCGCAAATTGAGACGGGGTAGATTGACTCCCTTGCGACTCTTGAGAATTCCTCCCTCCAACACTTGACATTTCAGGTCTTTTCCGTTAATTTCAACGATTTTTAGCTCTAATAAGCCATCATCAAGGAGAATTTGCTCACCTAACTTGGCTTCCTCGGCCAGATAGGGATAATCGATCGAAACGGTGTTCGCTTCTCCCCGATACTCATCCATGGGTACAAGGGTGAGATAATCGCCGTCGTTGATGGTAATGGAACCATTGGGGAGATTACCAACGCGAATTTTCGGACCTTGTAAATCTTGCAGGAGAGTGATAGGATTGTCTAATTCTTGAGAAATTTGCCGTAAAAGGGTAACAACTCTCGCATGATCTTCGTAGCTACCGTGGGAAAAGTTTAGCCGCGCTACATTCATCCCCGCACCGATCATCTGCTTGAGGACTTCTGGCGAATTACTGGCAGGGCCGATCGTGGCTACGATCTTAGTTCTATGGGTAATAATTGACATGGAACCCTTACTAATCGATCTTGGGACGATTACATGATATTCACTTTAGGTTAACTAAAAGTGAAGTGGAAAACAAATTAAGCTTTTCCACAGACTTGCAATCGCTCCCGGTCCGCTCCTGAGCAGTCAGGAGCCAGCTATCAGCAGCAACCGTTGATATCTTTAAGGTAGGATAAACTAATAACCATCTCCGCTCGTTTAGATTTCGTTATGACCAACACATTAGACGATAAAGCCATAGTCAAGGACTATTTTAACGCCACAGGATTCGATCGCTGGCGCCGGATTTATGGGGATGGCGAAGTTAACAAAGTACAAAAAGATATTCGCATCGGTCATCAACAGACGATCGATACCGTTATCGGTTGGTTAGAAAGTGATGACAATTTGCCCAATCTCTCGATCTGTGATGCCGGTTGTGGAGTCGGTAGTCTTAGTATTCCCCTCGCTCAAGCGGGCGCAACTATTTTCGCCAGTGATATTTCTGAGAAAATGGTGACAGAAGCCAAGGAAAGAGCAGCCAAAGAGTTAGCAGATACCAGTAAACTCACCTTTGCCGTTCAAGATTTAGAAGCATTAACCGGCCAATATCACACGGTCATCTGTCTTGATGTTCTCATTCACTATCCCACAGAAGAAGCATTAGGAATGATTAAACACCTGGGATCCCTAGCTCAATCCCGTTTAATCCTCAGTTTTGCCCCTAAAACCTGTTTATTAACCATTCTCAAGAAAATTGGTCAATTTTTCCCCGGTCCGAGTAAAACCACTCGCGCCTATCAACACAAGGAAAAAACTATTGTCGCCGCTCTCAACGAAAATGGCTTTAAAATTGAACGGACGAGCATGACTAGCACTCGTTTCTATTTTTCCCGTATCCTCGAAGCTGTCCGCAGTGAATAAATAATGGCAGTCACCACCAGCAAATTAATCGAGTGGAAACAGCAAAAACGCGCGATTGTCACCCTCACAGCTTGGGATTATCCGATCGCGCGACTGCTCGATCAAGCAGGAATTGATATTATCTTGGTAGGTGATTCCTTGGCTATGACCGCTTTGGGCTATCCTACCACTTTACCGATCACCCTAGAGGCGATGATTCACCACGCGGCGGCCGTGTCTCGTGGGGTAAAACAAGCTTTAGTTGTCTGTGATTTGCCTTTTCTCAGCTATCAGGAAAGTGTCAGTCAGGCAATTCACTCCGCCGGAAGGATGTTAAAGGAAGCGGGAGTGCAAGGGGTAAAATTAGAGGGAGGTTATCCCGCTATGATCGAGACTATTAGCCGTTTAACCGAGATAGGCATCCCTGTTATGGGTCATATCGGATTAACTCCCCAGTCAGTCCATCGGTTAGGATACCGTCAGCAGGGAAAAACTCCATCGGATGCACAAAGATTAATCGAGGAAGCTTTAGCCTTGGAGAAAGCGGGAGTATTTGCCCTGGTTTTGGAACATATTCCCGCCAATTTAGCCGCTACTATTACCGATAAATTGACTATCCCGACGATTGGTATCGGTGCGGGGGAAGATTGTGATGGTCAGGTGTTAGTAACGGCGGATATCCTAGGATTAACCGAAAAAGCTCCCCCTTTTGCCAAAGTTTATGCTAATTTAAGCGAAGCAATTACAAAAGCAGTGGTGGAATTTGCCAAGGATGTGAGGGGAAATGAATAGCGGCGAAAAAGCTACCTTTGGGGCCGGCTGTTTTTGGAAAACCGAGGACGCATTTCGGCGTTTACCTGGTGTTTTAGCGACTTCTGTGGGTTATATGGGGGGAAATTTCCCCAATCCTAGTTATCTCGATGTGTTATCGCGAATTACCGGTCATGCGGAAGTGGCACAAATTGCCTATAATCCCCAAGAGATAAGCTACGAGGCGTTATTAGCCGTTTTTTGGTCAATTCATGATCCGACTCAGTTAAATCGCCAAGGACCGGACCGGGGAGAACAATATCGATCGATTATTTTTTATCACACCCCGGAACAAAAGTTAATCGCCACTGCTGGCAAGCGTCAACTACAACTATCGGGAAAGTTTCAGCAAGATATCGTTACTTTTATCGAACCCGCAGGAGATTATTATCTGGCCGATCAGTCCCATCAACAGTATTTGGAGAAAAAACAGGCTCGATCGGTCGCGGATTTCCAGAAGAAAATATAAATACAGGTTCGGGGTATAATGTAAAGTTGCTTTCGCAGGAGATCAGGAAAAATGCCCGAGGCGGTCGGAGTCATTCAAACGTTGGGTTTTCCCCCCGTTTTAGCGGCGGCGGATGCCATGGTTAAAGGGGGACGAGTCACCCTAGTTTATTTTGATCTAGCGGAAAGGGGCGAATTTTTGGTGGCGATTCGCGGTCCGATTTCCGAGGTTAAACCAGCAGTAGAGGCAGGATTAGCGGCGGCGATGACCGCTTTTGGTGGTAATGTGGTCAGTCATTACATCGTACCGAATCCTCCAGAAAATGTACTGGCAGTTTTACCAGTGCAGCATACGCCTAAGTCAGACCGTTTTCGCAGTTAATTTCCCTAGCGATTTACCCCAAACTAGACTATAGTTAAAGACTGGAAAATAGATTGGATTCTATCAATTAAACTTATCTGATTTTTGTTATTAGGAGTTAATTTATGACAGCCCAACCCGCGGTGGGATCGATCGAGACCAAAGGTTTCCCCGGTATTCTAGCGGCCGCCGATGCGATGGTAAAAGCAGGACGGATCACGATTGTTGGTTATTTAAGGGCAGGAAGCGCCCGTTTTACCCTCAATATTCGTGGGGATGTACAGGAGGTAAAAACCGCTATGGCTGCCGGCATTGAAGCCGTCAATAAAACCGAGGGGGCAGCTTTAGAAACCTGGGTAATTATTCCCCGTCCTCATGATAACGTGGTGGCTATTTTACCGATCGATTATAGCGAGGCAGTGGAACCTTTTCGTGCCGCCGCCGACGGTGCGATCGCTCCGATTCGTCGTTAATATTCAAGGTCAATTTTTTGTTACTGGTTGGAACTTGTCTAGTTCCAACTTAGTTTTTGATGTTGACATCCTCACCGCCGTAAACGGACGGTGATTCCCAAACCTCACGATTTAGGTTTCTGCTTCTTTCCCGAAGGATTTTTCGCACCTGCCTTAACAGATTTACTCTGTTCTGGTCTTATGGTCGCTCCACAGACTGACACCGCAAGCCCTGCGGCCAAAATATTTTTACTGGCGTTAATATCTCGGTCATGGTGAGTCCCACAGTCTGGACAGTCCCATTCTCGAACATTTAACGGCATTTTCAAGGGCAATATACCCGCAATTACTACACCTTTTAGAGCTAGGAAACCATCTATCTATTTCGATGTAATTTCTTCCATACCAACGGCATTTGTAGGCTAATTGTCGGGTAATTTCTCCCCAGCTTACATCAGATATTGCCTGAGATAATTTCGGGTTTTTGACCATATTCTTAACGGCTAAATTCTCAATAACAATCGTTTGGTTTTCACGAACTAATTGAGTGGTTAGCTTGTGTAAATGGTCTTTTCTGCTATCGGTGATTTGAGCGTGAATTTTGGCTACTTTGATTCTTGCTTTTTCCCGATTTTTTGACCCTTTCTGTTTTCTAGAAAGGCTTTTTTGGGCCTTTCGCAGTCTCCGATAATGCTTTTTAAAGTGCTTAGGATTAGATACTTTGTCACCATCGCTGGTAATCACAAGGCTACTAATTCCTAAGTCAATTCCGATGGCTTTATCGGTTGGGGGTAATGGCTTAATCGTTGGGTCATCAAATCTTATTGAGATATGCCAACGTCCTGAGGGATGTAATCTGACTGTTACTGTGCTTGGGTCACAGCTTTCTGGTATTTGTCTTGACCATCGAATCGCTAAGGGTTCCGTGCATTTGGCTAAATAGATTTGTTTGTCTTTAAATTTAAAGGCTGATTTGGTAAATTCGGCACTTCCTCCTTGATGTTTTTTCTTAAAGTTGGGATACTTAGTACGACCAGCAAAGAAATTAGTGAAAGCTGTTTGTAAATGTCTTAACCCTTGTTGTAAGGGTACACAGCTAACTTCGTTTAAAAACTCTAATTCTTCTTGTTTTTTCCAATCGGTTAGCATTGAAGAAGTTTCAGTATATCCTACTCTTTCTTGTCTTTCGTACCATGCTTGTGTTCTGAGATGGAGTGCCTTATTGTAAACCAATCTTACACAGCCCAAAGTGCGCCGCAATAGCGACTCTTGTTCGGGTGTTGGGTAAAATCGGAACGAGTAGGCTTTTTCCATACCTCACATTTTAGCATATATTTTGTAAACGATGCTCATATTTAACAGTAAAGCCGTCGTAGAACGACGGGGTTTCAGACCCAAAATTTTCGATGATTTAAGTTTTAGTCAGAAAACCGAATTTGATAATTGCTGCAACAGTTGCACCGATAACAGTGACTATCAAAGCCCATATTTGAGCCGTTGCCCTTTCTTTCAAGTCTTTGACATCTTCTTTGATTTGGGAAACTTCGGTCTCTATTTTCGGCAATACTTCTAGTTTTGTTTCGATTCCCTTCAGGTTTCTGACATCTTCTTTGAGTTGGGAAACTTCGGTCTCTATTTTCGGCAATACTTCTAGTTTTGTTTCGATTCCCTTCAGGTTTCTGACATCTTCTTTGAGTTGGGAAACTTCGGTCTCTATTTTCGGCAATACTTCTAGTTTTGTTTCGATTCGCTCTAACCGATTGTCAAGTTTAGCGAGAATATCTTTTAAGTCAGTTTCAATGATAATAGGGTTACTCATGGGGAGATTCCTAGATTTTTATGGCTTTGTTTATCGTCAGGTTTGGGAATCGCCGTCTGTTTTACGGCGGCGAGGATGTCAGGTTTTACTCGACTCGATTAGAGCGCTAGTCAACCCTTCTAGGGTGTATTCTCGCGCCTCGATATCAACACGACCAAATAACTCTTGACAGGTTTTTGAAGTTTGCGGACCGATAGAAGCCAGACAAACTTTTTCTAATAGGGAATTAACCGATAATTCTGCCGTTTCTTGCAGCAATAACTGATAAAAATTCTGGACGGTTTTGGAACTAGCAAAGGTGACTATATCGACTTTCCCCTCTCGAAAGGCTTCCCAGATGCCCCTATCCATGCGCGCTGGACATCTGGAATCGTAGGCGGCCACTTCCGTCACCTGACCGGCTTTGGCCGTTAATTCCTTAACTAATATCTCTCTGCCTCCCGTTTCCACGCGAGGAAAGAGGAATTTTTGCCCCCTAATCGGGTCGGGAAACTCGTTTACCAAAGCATCAGCGACAAAATCCCCTGGGATGAAATCCGCCTTTAATCCCCGTGAGTGCAAAACTTGGCTGGTTTTTTTGCCCACCACGGCGATTTTTACGTTCGCTAAAGCCCTAGCATCTTTTCCCCAAAATGTCAAGCGATCAAAGAAAAAATTAACAGCATTGGCAGAAGTTAAAATCAGCCAATCAAACTCTTTTAACTGAGCGATGGCATCGTCTAAACCTTGCCAACGGTCGGGGGGACGAATCTCTAAAGCGGGCATTTCTAGGACTTCTGCGCCTTGATTTTGCAAAATTTCGCTAAATTGACTCGTTTGCTCGGCGGCACGGGTAATAACAATAGTTTTACCTCCTAGGGGTGGGGGAGAGGACATAATCGCCAGATCCACAACTTGACCAATGACCATAATAGAGGGTGAGAGGGACACCCCGGCGGTTTGAGCGAGAATATTTTCTAAAGTGCCGCGCCAAATTTGTTGATCCTTGCGTCCCGCCTGGCGGATAATAGCGATCGAGTCGTCAATATTCCGCCCATTTTGGCATAATTTCTCGATAATTTGCCCTAAAGACTGACCGGCCATCAATAGCACCAGCGTATCAATTTTAGCTAAAGCTGACCAATCGAGAGACTCGGGATCGTGAGCGCTCAAGACCGCAAAACAGCGACTAATATCCTTTTCCGTCAGGGGAATTCCGGCCAATAAAGGAGCGGCCAAAGCGGAGGAAATTCCAGTTATCAGTTCAAAATCACAGCCAGCCCGCTTTAGGGCCAACATTTCAGGATATACTCGCCCAAAAACCCCCGGATCACCACTTTTGAGCCGAATAACTCGTTTTCCCTCTTGACAATAATTAACCAATATCCGATTAATCTGATTTTGCTCGGCGCCGGGTTGTCCTCCCCGTTTGCCCACATCGACTAAAACACAGGTTTTCGGCACGAGGGAGAAGATTTGACTATCCACTAGGGCATCATACAGCAAAACCTCGGCCGTGGCTAAAATTGCTCGCGCTTGCAGGGTGAGAAAACTACTCTGACCGATTCCCGCACCGAGAAGATAAACTTTACCCCGGGGATAGACGACTCCTGACATAATCGCAAATTTGGGTTTAATCTTTAATTTAGCACTGGAGAAGAAACAAATTACTAACGCAACCAGGGCAGCAGTAAAGTGACGAAATAATATACTAGGGGAGCGGTGAAGACATAACTATCAGTGCGATCGAGTATACCACCGTGACCGGGGATTAACTGGCCGGAATCCTTGACCCCAGCATCGCGTTTCATCATCGATTCGGTCAAATCGCCCAATAAACTGACAATACCAATTAATAAGCCCAAAATTAGGCCCGTCAGCTGCCAATAGGGCCAATCTAAATACCAAGCACCCAAATCGGCCACCGCTATACTGCCTAAAATGCCAAAAAAGGAACCTTCCACGGTTTTTTTGGGACTAATCAGCGATAAACTGGTTTTCCCTAACCATTTTCCCATGATATAAGCTCCGATATCGGCGGCCCAAATGCAACCGAAAGCTAGAAAAGTCACCGTCAAAGCGGCCGGGAATAATTTCGGTTCCATCCACGATTCTGGCCAATATCCCATCAGGGGTAAGTTACTGGCCATAGCCACCGGACCACTTTCAGGAGAAAAACCGACCCGTAAACGAATCCAATAACTAGGTAAGTAACCACCATAAAACAGACCGAGAATTGAGGTGGAAATGTCGGCAATTGTCGCCATTTTGGGCTGAAAGAGCAGATAAAAACAAATTAACGCCCCAGCGAGGGGAAACATGGCATCGGTGAGGGGGGCTGCCATAGTTGCCGTCAGTAGTAATAATTGCGAAACTACGAGAGTGGTTTTAGCGGCCGGTTCAATGCCTTTAGCGCGAACTAAGCGAAAATACTCCAATTGTCCCAAAAAGACGATAACACCGATGCCGAGGGTGAAATACCAACCCCCAACGATAATAATTCCCAGTGCGAAGGCAATAGCAAAAATAGCGCTGACAATGCGTGGCCAAGGCATGGTTAATCCAGAGAAGTTAGGCGGCATTGTCATAATTATATAGATTAAGAAAACTTTATGGAAGGTTATCCCCAATTAAAGTTTATCGCCACTCAGGATGAACATGGGATCAACGGCGGCAAAAACTTGCTGAATACCCCTAGTTTCTAGGCGATTTACTGCCGCTTGTACGATCTCGATATTACGCGCCTGTAAATTAGAAAAGCCTTCGGAAAATTGATAGAGGGTTTCTAAATTATTGGCCGTAGCCACGATGCGGCCGTTGGGTTTCAGGTATTGCCACACTTCTTGCAGGACCGATTTAATCGGTTTGCCGCCCTCGATACAGACGCGATCGGGTGCTAGGGATATATTGGGCAGACAATCGGGAGCACTGCCTTCAAAAACTGTAACATTTTTTAGCCCGAAGCGATCGCAATTACGTCGGATTAAACTGGCCACTTCTTCATCCCTTTCAATGGCAATAATCGGACTATTGGGGCATAATAAGCCAATTTCAACGGGAATAGTGCCGGTTCCTGCCCCGATATCCCAGAAAACCCCCCCATCACCTAACCTCAAAGCGGAAATCATCAATAATCTCACCTCGCGTTTACTCAAGGGAATCCCGGGCAAACGTTCAAACAATTCATCGGGAATACCAGGGGTTTTATATAACCAAGTCATGGGGAATCAATTATTGAGAAGCTTCACTACCAAGCATTATTATATAAATTTGTCCAAGTTTCTTTATTAAGTAAACAGGGACTTTTCTAGTGGGACTTAGGCGTTTTCGGTCAGCAAAAAAGGCTCAAACCATTACGGGACAAAGGGTTAACCTCGATTGATGATTTTCCTTGATCTATCTGGGTTTCAGCGATTTTGGGCTTCTCGAAGTAAATCCCAAGCGGGGATTGGAGTTGAGGCTTTTCTCGATTTGTTTTTTGTCTAAGTCCCACTAGAGATAAAACCCTGATTATCGAAAAAATCGGGTCTAAAACCTCGCCTTAAGGCGAAAAGTTTTTGGAGCGGGGCATAAATTCCCGTTACAAAAACGGCCTCCTGCCCCCTGCCTTCGTTAACAGTTATCAGTTATCAGATGTGAGTTTTTAATTGTGCAGTTATCTTAATGGTGAGGTAGGAAGTTTTCCTTTTGGGGAGTCGGTCGTCGGTGGTCAGCAATAAGCTGTACTGCGTTCAAACCGCGCGGGGGAATTTTAGTACAAATGCTCACCACCCTCTCCCTGCTCCCTGCTCATAGACAGTCTTAACGAGCAATTTAGATAGTCAACAGCTTACTGCCGATCATTACCTCACCTTGGCGGCGTATTATTGACAATATTGAGAGCATAAAGGCGAAAACGCTCTAGATCGGCTTGCAGGGTTGATTCCACCACTCGACCGAGGAAAAGATTATCCATCAATTTTCCTAACCAACCTGGTATAGCATAGGCTGCTGTCAGTCGCACAATACTCCTACCATGACGGTCATAAAAACGAATTGCCCCGCGGTTAGGCAACCCGTCCACGGATTCCCATTGAATCATCTGGTGGGGGACAATTTTCAGTATCCGTGACAACCAAGTAAATTCTAGACCACCACTGGCTAACTTCCAACGGGAAAGCTCTGGCTCCTCCTCTAGAATTTTCACCGATTCGATCCATTTCATCCACTGGGGCATTTGTTCTAAATCTGACCAGAGAGCCCAAACCAGATCGATCGGCGCGTCCACTTCTACCTGTACACTATGTTCTAACCAAGTCATTCGTTAATTCTGGCGATGCTGAATATTTCTATGATAACGGCTATTAGTCTTTAGCTTTTGACTCAATGATAAAATAAAAACAATCTTCGAGGTTTAATTTTACTATGTTAATCAGAAAACTGCTCGAATGTGAGGAATTCATCGCCGGTGATCATACCCGATTGCGCGAGTTATTGCATCCCGATAAACAGCCGTTAAATCTACGTTATAGTTTAGCCCACGCCTGGGTAGATGTGGGGGAAACTTCTACTCCTCACGCTTTAAAAACTGCGGAAGTTTATTATATTTTGCAAGGACAAGGGGAAATGCACATCGATGAGGAAGTGCAATTAGTGACTGTCGGTGCTGCCATTTATATACCTCCTCTAGCTAAACAATATATTCATAATTGTGGGGAGGAACCCTTAATTTTCTTGTGCATTGTCGATCCTGCTTGGCGAGTGGAAGACGAAATTATCTTTGAGTAAAACTAATGAAGATTGGCATTATTGGACTGGGTTTAATCGGTGGTTCCTTGGGATTAGATTTTCGCTCACAAGGTTATAAGGTTTTGGGAGTTTCCCGTCAACAATACACCTGTGATATCGCTGTACAAAAAGGAGTGGTAGATGAATCTAGCACCAGTTTAGAATTATTAGCTACTGCCGATTTAATCTTTATCTGTACTCCTATACATTTAATTGTGCCAACTTTGGAAAAATTAACTCCCTATTTAAAAACCCAAACCATTGTCACCGATGTGGGATCAGTTAAAGGGGCAATTGTAGCCAATTGTGGCCAATTGTGGCCAAATTTTGTCGGTAGTCATCCTATGGCTGGGAAAACCGAACAGGGAATTAATGCGGCAGAATGTGGTTTATTTGTCAATGCCCCATATCTGATTACTCCCCTTGAATCTACCCCTAACTTTGCCGTGGAAATCTTAACTGAAATCGTGCAGAAATTAGGCTGTAAAATTTATTATTCCTCCCCCGAAGAACACGATCGAGCCGTGGCATGGATTTCCCATCTGCCAGTAATGATTAGTACCAGTTTAATCCAAGCTTGTGCGAAAGAACAAGACCTGAATATTCGCCAATTAGCGGAAAATTTAGCTAGTTCTGGTTTTCGCGATACCAGTCGCGTCGGTGGTGGCAATCCCGAATTAGGTTTAATGATGGCTAAATACAATCGTCAAGCTTTATTGATATCTTTGGCAAATTATCGGCAAAATCTTGATCAAATTGTTGACTATATTGCAGGAGAAAAATGGCAGGAAATAGAGGAAATTCTCGTTTCTAGTCATCAATATCGAGCCAAGTTTATTCAATCAAAATAACATTTTGCCAGCAATTATACCCCAAGGCTGTATTATAGATTTATCCTCAGTAAATCAAGGCAATAATATGAACACCTTTTTTGACTTTGAAGCCGAATTTGTGGACTCCTTACGTTGCATACCAATGACCGTGAGAATGAAACTAGATACCTGTGGAGTTAAATTAAAATTATCCCATTGGATGCAGTTAACTCAACCAGAAAGAATGGTATTAGTTAATATGGCTTGTACGACGGCAGCAGAAGCGAAAATCTATCGAGATTTTCTGCAAAAATTAATCACTGAAAAAACCGGTAATCCCCCGGAAGAACTAGCAATAGCTCCCCATCCCGCTTGGCTAGATGATAGCCAGATTCCCGATACAGTCCTAGAACAAGCTAGAGAATTCCAGATAGAAATTAGCTTAGAACAATGGCAAAAATTGCCACCATCCCAACGGTTTGCCCTGATTAAACTCAGTCGTCCGGGTCACGAAAATCTCAACTTCTATCCGGCCCTGAAAGAGTTCCATATAGTCGATGCCTAACTCAAGAACCTATGGTATATTAAGTTTGTTTCTACCTTACTTTCATGACAAGCAAAAAGGAGATCAAGGCGAGAAATTAGTATTTTATACCAGATCAATCTCGAATTAAAACGGCGGCAAATAGCGGCTGATAGCTGGTTTAATTAGTCCCAGCAAAGGTGAGATTTTCTGCCCTGGCAAACCTTAACGGGACTTAATAAATAAATTGCAGGAACTCGCTGCTCTGGAACTTGGTCAATTCTCTTAATAAAAATGATAATTAATGGGCATATTCTTGGAAAATAATTATACAGTTTCCATCCAGTCAAAAACTTGATTCAATTGCGACAAATCGATTAAACCGTACTGCCATAAAACCATCGGCAAAGAACCCACCGATGCTTCACAGAGACGCACAGCCATATCGAGGGAACGGGGGGAAATTGCTAATTTTTCCAAGAGGAAAGTGCGGAGTTGTTTTTGTTGATGAGCTTCCATGATTAAGGATCATTGGTAATGATAATCGGATTATTGAATAACTTATCCTCTATTAAAAAGAGATGCTTCCCTCACGGGGATCACCCAATTGGGTGATTTTGTCCACCAATCGGAATAATTTCAGAATTTATTCATAGTATCTCCTACTATCCCGAAATTGCCAGTGGGGATATCAACACTTCCTTTACTTAGAAAAACGAGAAAGGGGAACTTTTGGGATAAGCTATTGATAACCTAGTTTTTGATCGAGTAGGAGAGAACCTCAATGAGTCATGTTCCTCAAGTTTCCGTGATTATTCCTTGCTATAATCAAGGTCGCTATCTTGATGATGCGATCACATCTATTTTAGTACAAACATACCAAAACCTTGAAATCCTGGTCGTTGATGATGGATCCACAGAACCAGAAACCATCGAGATTTTACAAGATTATCAACAGCCAAAAACCCGGATCATCCGCACAGAAAATCAAGGGGTTGCCACAGCGAGAAATCTAGGAATTGCCCAAGGGCAAGGAACCTATATTCTTCCTCTTGATGCCGATGATAAAATTGCCGATTCCTATCTAGAAAAAGCGGTTACTTTGCTAGAAAGTAATGAGCAATTAGGTATAGTTTATTGCGAAGCGGAGTATTTTGGTGATAGACAAGGAATTTGGCCGCTGCCTGAGTATAAATTTCCCGATATATTAGTAGATAATATGATATTTTGCTCCGGTTTATTTCGGAAATCTGATTGGGAAACTGTGGGCGGCTATAATACTAATTTAATTTATGGTTGGGAAGATCACGATTTTTGGTTATCTCTGATCGAATTAGGTCGAGAAGTCTATCGTATCCCAGAAGTGTTATTTTTCTATCGACAAAAAGCTGATTCTATGAGTCGCTCAATGACCGCAGAACACTATATTTATTCCTATACCCAGCTTTTCTATAATCATCCCCAACTTTACTCCCAAAATATCCAAGCCATTTTTGCCGCTTTAGTCACCTTAAGAGTCGATATATTCGCTCAGTTAGAACAGGCTAGAGAACGAATTAAACAATTAGAAATTCATGAACAAGAATTACAACAAGACTTGCAAAAAACCCAATTGGATTATCGAGAAGCTGACAGCAAAATAGCCGCAATGGAAAAAAGTAAATTCTGGCAAATGAGAAGAGCTTGGATTAAAATGCAAAAATTGCTAGGTTTGCTGGAAAAAGACCCAATTTATTCCTAAGGGAACTTCAACGCTAAACAAAGATCGAATCGATTATAATCATTACAGAGTAAGCACTTGACGATTTGACTTCTGGATCACGGTGCAAAGATTTAGATCGTCGATAATTCCTCGCAGGTTGGCGATTCCTCCCTGTTTCATGGTTTCTTCTAGTTCTTTACTTTCGGTTTCCCCGTATTGAGTCTATTTTAGTCGGTCTTTGGGGTTGTAGATTTTGGCATCGGTGAGGACAATGGGGAAGATACGATCATAGAAATCTCCATTTTTTGCGATCTCGATTAACTCGAACATACAGTTACAGGAAAATGGATAATACAATAGGAAAATCTTGGCCAAAGTAGCCACAAAAATTGATAAGTAGGGAGGCACAATTATTTGTAGGATGGGTTAGCGGTAGCGTAACCCATGCTGGCGTTGGGTTTCATGCTTCAACCCAACCTACGTTCATCTTATATTTAATTCCACCCACCTACTTAATATCAAGGGGAGAACTGAAAAAAGCAATTTAGCCGCCGCTACAGCAATTCTGGCGGGGTTAGTATTAAGTAAGGAAATCATCAGAAGCTTATTAAGAGAAGAAATTATGGGCGAATCAGTCATTGATCAGGACATCCAAAAAAAAGGAAGACAATAAGAAGCGGTTGCTTTGATTCTACAACTACTTAACCGTCGTTTAGGTGAAATATCCTCAACTGTAAGCCAAAAAATCCAAGAACTATCTCTAGAACAATTCGCAACTTTAGGAGAAGCACTGCTCGATTTTACCAGCTTGACAGTTCTGACCACTTGGTTATTGGACACAGAAACTTAAATCCCCAGAAGATGTCTGCTCGTCCTGCGTTAAATTTTTAAATACTGGCTTTTTTTGTATTGATTTAACCATGGCTACCAGCGATATCTCCAATTCTACTCACTCATCCCCAAAACCCCTGCCAAAACTGGGACTTTTCACCATGTTTCGCTTAGGACTCTTTCAGATGGGACTAGGTATTATGTCCCTGCTGACTTTGGGGGTTCTCAATCGGATTATGATCGATGAGTTAAAAGTTTTACCCTTTCTCGCCACAGCTGCGATCGCTATGCACCAGTTTGTTAGTCCAGCGCGCATCTGGTTTGGGCAAAGATCCGACGGTAAAACTATTTTTGGTCATCATCGCAGCGGTTATGTCTGGATTGGGGCGGCAGTTTTTACCGCTTTAGCTTTTATTGCTTTGCAAGTAGTTTGGCAATTGGGACTTAGTATTCAAACTTCGGGATGGAATACCATTTCCTACGCCTGGATTGCCCTCTTAGCCTTAATTTTCGCCCTCTACGGACTCGCTTTAAGCGCCAGTTCTACCCCTTTTGCTGCCCTCTTGGTGGATGTGTCCGATGAAGATAATCGATCGCAATTAGTTGCTATAGTTTGGTCAATGCTGATGGTGGGAATCGTCGTCGGGGCGATCGTTAGTTCTCGTTTGCTGGATACTCCCAATATCTGCGGTACAAATATTTTGACCTATGATCCGACTCAATCAGCCCCTATAGCCAATATTCCGCAGCTACAGGCGAATATTAACCCCGTGTTCGCGATTATGCCCGCTATCGTTTTCGGTCTCTGTATTTTAGCGACTTTTGGCGTAGAAAAAAAATATTCTCGTTTTAGTAGTCGGTCCACTCTTGTGCAAAGAGAGGATCAAATTACCTTCAAAGATGCCCTACAAGTTCTCACCGCTAGTCGGCAAACTGGTTTATTTTTCACCTTCCTGCTGATGATGACTTTGAGTTTATTTATGCAGGATGCAATTATGGAACCCTTTGGCGGCGAGGTTTTTGGGATGTGTATCGCCCAAACCACCCAATTGAACGCTTTTTGGGGAACCGGAACCCTTTTTGGTATTGCTGCCACGGGATTTATGCTCATTCCCCGCATCGGTAAACAAAAAACCACTAAATATGGCTGTATTTTTGCAACAATTTGTTTTATTCTCTTGATTTTTGCCGGCTTTTCTGCTAACCAAAGTTTATTAAAATCAAGCTTGCTCTTTTTCGGTTTAGCTTCGGGAATGATTACCGCCGGGGCTACCAGTTTAATGTTAGATTTAACCGCTGCCGAAACCGCGGGAACTTTTATCGGCGCTTGGGGATTATCACAAGCGATCGCACGGGGATTAGCCACGGTTTTAGGCGGTACGATTTTAAATATCGGTAAAGTTGTCTTTTCTAGTCCGGTTTTAGCCTATGGCTTAGTTTTCCTCGTGCAAGCATTGGGAATGATCCTGGCAGTTTGGTTATTAAGTCGCGTCGATGTCAAGGAATTTAAGGAAAATGCCCGAGCAGCGATCGCAACAGTGATGAAAGGAGAGATCGACTAGCAAAAGCAAGCAAAAGTGAGATAACAGGAGAATTAGCCCGATCGGGGGAAGTTGGTTAGCAGCTTTTTTCCTATCCTAAAAGTAGAGAGGAAAACGAAAGAGGAGGCTAAAACGATGAAAAGGACTTTAATGATTGCCCTAGGTTCCCTAGCTTCCTTACTGCTGATTAACCCCGTCGGTGCGGAAAATCCCCAACAGGTACAACAATTATTGAATACGCGGGAATGTCCGGGCTGTGATCTCCGCGGTGCAGATTTAAGAGGGGCGCATCTAATCGGTGCTGATTTGAGAAAAGCGAATTTACAAGGAGCTAATCTGGAGGAAGCTAACTTAGAGGGCGCGGATTTGACCGATGCTAACCTAGAAGGCGCAAATTTAACCGCAGCTTTTCTGACTAATGCCAGTTTCAATCAAGCTGATCTCGATGGAGTCAATTTCACCAGTGCCGTGATTTATGATGCCGATGTGACAGGTGCATCGATGGAGAGAATTAACTTGACAAATGCTCAGATTTATGGTACTGGCATCGCTGTCGGTGGTGGCAATCCCTAGATAGGGCGGGCTGAATGAATCTAAAAACCTGGCGTTGTCAAATTGAAAGATGCTCCGAATCAGCACCGGAACTGAAATTACTTTGATAGGAAAGATTACATGGCATCTTGACAATTAGTGTTTAATGAACGAATAGTGCCGATAGTTGGGCTTAAGTGGGGAACAAGAGTCGCTCGATTTAGCAGTGGAATTAGCCCTACAATCGGCGTAGGGCTAATTCATGAATTAGCCCTACAATCGGCGTTGTCAAATGGAAAGATGCTCCGAATCAGCACCGGAGCATTGCATCTTTCCTCTTCTGATCTGACAACGCCGAAAACCTTGTGGGGTGCGACTTTTAGACTTTTTTTATTAACGATCGCTTTTGATAATTTCCCCGATTGACTCTCATCGGGATTTTGGGACATCCGGCGCGAGAATCATCAATTGTCCCTCCTTATCCTCGCGAATGGCTAGAATCGCCGGACGTTCATTGTCTGCCGACTGAGGGGATAACCCGCGAAAAACATAAGTCCAATTATTATTTTGAATTAATAAACGCCAGACTCGCGGGGGATTAACTTTACTATCATTCGTTTCTTTTCCCCGCAGCTCTTCGAGTAATTTAGTCTCACCGATAATTCGATAACCTTTGAGAGAAGGATCGGTAAAAACATCCTGCGGATTCCGACCGATCGCTATCTGTTTTTCCGGTAAAACTAAAGTGATAACTGGTAAGGTAGAACTATCATTAACTGCATCGCGACGGGCATCGCTCGATCCCTGAATTCGAGCTAACCAAAAAAGAATAATTAATAGCCAAATAACAGCGATCAAATCTTTTCGGAGAGATTCGGGAATTCCCCGGACTAATAAACCTAGAGGGTGAAATTTTTGATGAAATTTCCGTTTAAATTGACTGACAATTGAATAGGATGGCAGGGGAGACAAAATCCAGAGAGTAAATTGAATCGCAAAGGCAACGGCAACCAGTGCCAGAAACGTTCGCAGCAACGCCCCGAAATCGCCACAGAAGACCTGTATCGGCACGAAAAGGAAGGAACGCAAGGGCAAGTCCAGACGGTTAATCTCAAGGCTAAACCAGCCGAAATAGGCCCACCGATAGATCCATCCCGTAAAATAGAGAAAAATCCCCAGCAAACCGAGAAGACTGGCGAAGGTTCCTAGTATCTGTGTTCCGGGAGGGGGAGAATTCGGAGCGCTCACGGCAAAATGTCCCTGATTGGCGTTTTCGATCGCTATCCTACTCGATCAATCGGGTTCTATCGCCAGTTCTTTGTATTTTATCAAGGAGAATAACCATGTCCATCGACGATCCCCGACAAGTTCGTTTTTTAATTGAGAAAATGGAAGCGAGTTTACCAATCCCTGTGCGTGCAACTCCCGAAACGTTAAAAATAGCTGAAACAAAAGGCGAGCGATACAAACCCGATCACCAGTTTTTGATCGATAAAATTTTCTACACGGGAGACGAGGGGGGAATTATTTGTTTCCTAAAAAATGAATCGGGAAAACAAACGGGTCTTATATGTTCTTTAACCCATCTACGCATCGATAACGATCATCCCTTAGCGGCGGATATTCAATCCTACCAGAAAAAGCGATCGATGCGGATCGCACTACAGGATGGCAAAACCGGAAAAGCCCTCCGTATTGCCAAACAAAACCGCCCGAACAAAGGTTTCGGAAAGTAAAAATATATTGACAAAAACCGCAGGTTGGGTTACGAGTAGCGCTAACCCACCGCATCCAATTATATTCGGGGAATAGGAATTTGATTAGTTCGTTGCTACCAGATCGTATTAACCGTTGATAATTGAATTTTTCGATCTCGGCTAATTAAGGGACCGTTTAAATATAGGGCGGTTGCCGCAATAATTCGATGTAAAGATACCAGATAACCGCATGAGTATCTAAGTAGCTGGTTATAATTAAATTTAAAATGGATTTCAGGTTCGATCCCCCCTGCCCCCCTTGATAAGGGGGGTGTCTGATAATTTTTAACGCCTACCTACTTAAAACTGCTTTTAACACTTAAATATCCTCTGCCGTAAAATCTCCCCACGCTTCTCGTCGGGTTTTATCGATATCTTCAGCCGAGGGAGCCTGTCCTAAATCGGCGCATATACCCCATAAAGAGGGACGGGGTTGATTAACTTCTGCCGATTCCGATGCCATTTCTGCGGTAATTTTTTCGATCAGTTGCCGTTTCTCGATCGAGGATAATTTTTCCACCCACCGCATTAGCTCTTGTAGAGTCATATTTCTATCGCTTACCGCATAAAGGAGTACCTTCATAAGTTTTAACATAAGGAGAAGATACAACGCTTCCCCTTTGACAATCCCGACGCTAAAATATGGAAAAAACCCTCTAGAAAAAACCCTAGGTTGGGTTACTGTTACTCCTAACCCACCGCATCCAAGATCGAAAACAGAACCAACTAAATCCCGATCATTCAGGCAAGGTAAAGATGAAAAAACTCTACCCAATAATAACCGCAACTAGCCTAGTTTTTATCGCCTCTCTTGCTGGCTATCATCTACCAGCCACCGGCGATCGATCTCCCGTCAAGAAAATTCCCGTATTCATACCAGATGATACAAATGTATCTTTAAAAAATGGCACTTCTCTATCTGGGAGATTAATCAAGTTCGATTCCCAAGCAAAAACGATCGCTTTAGGGAGAGAATCAAAAACAAAAGAAGTGGCGATGAAAGAGATCAAACAGATAGAGTTTCAAGGCAAGGTTATTATCAAAAGCGGAGAGCTTGTTATTCGTGGGGAAGGGGGATCAAGCAATCCAAAAGAGAATAGAAACCGCTGGCAGGAACCTTTACAGAATTTCAAAATTGTTGATGTTAATGAAGGAAAAGCGGAAGTAACTATAACCTCGCTAGATCCTCTAGAAATAAGAGGGATCGAAGGGGTGGCGAGTAAGAGTTCCTACGTTGTTGAGGAAATTAAATTCAACCCCTCGGACAAAATTGAGATTCAAGTAAACCCGCATTAAAATTCACAAAGAAGAAGCCTATTTTTTAGGCAATTAAGGAAGACTTTAAATGGGAAAGTTGGCTGATGTATTGTTCGATTATTTTTGGTGCTAGTGGCTCATTTAGGGTCGGATTAGCGAGGTAAAAAATGATGTCATTGATGAGATTTTCCTCATCTGTTTTATAGGCGATATCTTCTCTGCATTCGATGGCATCGGCCCAGTTTTCTAAGTCGGTGGCAGATAGAGCGTTATTGAGATAGCGATCGAGAATATCGATCAGATGCTCTTTTTTTAGGGTGATAATTGCTTCGCTACTGTCCCAAGGAAAGGTTTTTAGGATAGGGAGGATAGTTGATAGGGGTTGGTCAAAGTTGACTAGGGCGTTGAGGTATTCTTGTCTATTTTTCATGGGTATTTTTGTTTGATGTGAACAGTATAAGTAGCTGGTTATAATTAAATTGAAAATGGATTTTAGGTTTGATCCCCCCTTAGTCCCCCCTTGATAAGGGGGGTGGCGATCCCCGCTTAGTCCCCCTTGATAAGGGGGGTGCCGGTCCCCCCTGCTCCCCTTGATAAGGGGGGTTTCTGATAATTTTTAACGCCTACCTACTTAGTAATTATAATCTTTTAGTAACTGTCCATTTTGAACGCCGATTAAAGGGGAAACTATGAAAATAGACTATGATCGAGCCGCTAATGCTGCTTATATTCGTCGTTTTGAGGGAAAGGTTATTGATTCTGAGGAACTAGCGCCGGGGATTGTCTATGATTACGATGAGACGGATAGGATTGTAGGGATTGAGATTTTAGGAGTCAAACAGAGAACGGCCGAACAATTCAAAAATATTGATTTTCCGTTGGAAGAGAGTGAAAAACAAGAGATTAGACAATGGTTCGGAAAGTTAATACTAAATTGTTAAGTGATGTGAGAAATTCAGGAAATATGGGAGGTGCTATAATTGACATATTTACTCAGTCAAAAAACGATGATTAAGTTAAAAGTCACAACGGTAGGGAACTCTATGGGGGTGATTTTCCCGAAAGAGTTGGTGGAGAAGCTGCGCCTTAGTAAAGGCGATATGCTCTACGTCTTGGAAACGCCGAATGGCTTTGAGCTTACACCCTACGACCCCGAATTTGTCCAGCAAATGGAAGTGGCGGAGGAAGTGATGCGCGAAGACTGGAATGTTTTGAGAAAGCTGGCAACTTAGGCTCATGAACCAGCTAATCTGGATAGCTGATGGGGTAGCTCTCGCGATTCATCACCGCCAAATAGCCGAGCATGGTGGATTAGAGGGTATTCGAGATGAGGGGTTGCTAGAAAGCGCACTTTCCCGACCGCAAAATTTTCTGGCTTATTCTGAGTCGCCTCCTGACATGGCTTCTTTGGCAGCAGCCTACGCTTATGGGATTGTCAAGAATCACCCTTTTGTAGATGGGAAGTAGTTATGATTGCCGCATCATTTTCTATTTGGAACGAGACGAGAAAACTTAAATAGATAGGATAGTTTTGATTAACATTGGAACTCATGATGAGGTGTATTAACTAATAACTGATAGCGGAAATAACTATGAATCCCAAAATTTACGCCTTACTTACCCTTTCTCTAGTGGCTACCGTCACCCTACCAGTTGTTAACGGGAAGCTACCCCCTCTCATCCCTGCGGTGATGGCGCAAAATACAAACGCGAGGAAAGCCGAAGCAGATAGGCTTTTACAACAAGGTATTCAACAATATCAAACCAGTCAATTTCGGGAAGCATTACAATCTTGGGAAAAAGCCTTACAGATTTATCGAGAAATCAAAAATCGCCAAGGGGAAATGCTTTCTTTAGGCGCTTTAGGACTTACTTACGACTCTCTCAGACAGTACCAAAAAGCGATTGAGTACCATCAACAGTCTTTAGCCATCGCGAGGGAGTTAGACTATCGGCAGGTGGAATCGCTTTCTTTAAGTAGTTTAGGACTCGCTTACCGTTCCCTCGGACAGTACCAAAAAGCGATCGAGTACCATCAACAGTCTTTAGCCATAGATAAGGAAATCGGCGATCGCTCTGGGGAAGCCAGTTCTTTAAATAATTTAGGAATCGCTTACGGTTCCCTCGGACAGCACCAAAAAGCGATCGAGTTCTATCAACAGTCTTTAAGCATTGCTAGGGAGATCGGCGATCAAGGAAGTGAAGCCAAAATCTTAGGCAATTTAGGGGTTGCTTACGATTCCCTGGGACAGTATCAGAAAGCGATTGAGTACCAGCAACAGTCTTTAGCTATCGCGAGGAAGATTAAAGATCGCTCCAATGAAGCCAATTCTTTAAACAATCTAGGCGACACTTACAACTCACTAGGACAGTATCAGAAAGCGATCGAGTACCTTCGACAGTCCTTAGTGATCGCGAGGGAGATCGGCGATCGCCAATGGGAAACCAATTCTTTAGGCAATTTAGGAATCGCTTACGGTTCCCTCGGACAGTACCAAAAAGCGATCGGATACTATCAACAGTCTTTAGCCATCGCGAGGGAGTTAGGCGACCGACGGGGGGAAGCCTATTCTCTAGGCAATTTAGGAGCCGCTTACCTATCCCTCGGACAGTATCAGAAAGTCATCGAGTACCATCAACAGTCTTTAGCCATCGCGAGGGAGATCGGCGATCGCTCTGGAGAAGCCGCTTCTTTAGGCAATTTAGGAATCGCTTACCGTTCCCTCGGACAGTACCCAAAGGCGATCGAGTACCAGCAACAGCATTTAACTATCGCCCGCGAGATCGGCGATCGCCAAGGGGAAGCCAATTCTTTAGGAAATTTAGGAAACGCTTACCAATCCCTCGGACAGTACCAAAAGGCGATCGAGTACCTTCAACAGTCTTTAGCCATTGCGAGGGAGTTAGGCGACCGACGGGGGGAAGCCTATTCTCTAGGCAATTTAGGAGCCGCTTACCTATCCCTCGGACAGTATCAGAAAGTCATCGAGTACCTTCAACAGACTTTAGCCATCGCGAGGGAGATCGGCGATCGCTCTGGAGAAGCCGCTTCTTTAGGCAATTTAGGAATCGCTTACCGATCCCTCGGACAGTACCAAAAAGCGATCGATAATTTAGAAGCATCCCTAAACATTACTTTAAAAACCCGTAGCGAATTATCCCGCGATGATCGCAAGGATTTTTTAGCCGCTAATGAGAATCAAACTCCGGTAATCACCCTCGCCGAAGTCCTCATCCAACAAAATCAACCAGAAAAAGCCTTTCAATGGCTTAACCTCGCCACTACTGCCGATCTCGCCGATTACAATCGCCTGATTAATGCCAAAGTTGCCGATCCCGATGCACAAAAAGCACTTGATAACTGGAACACCGACAATCGACAACTCGAAGGAATGCGCCGACAACTACAGGATAAATACTCCCAAGAACTGGCACAACAGCTCCGACAATTCGAGGAAAAAGTGTATAAAAATGCGGAAACTATCGGACAGAAATATCCTGAAATTGCCGAACTTTTTGAAACAAAACCCACTGACATCGCCCAACTCCAGAAAAATATCGCTCCTGATACCCTCGTTATTCAACCCGTTCCCCTCCGCGATAAAGTCGCCCTATTTCTCGTTACTAGAGAAAAATTAATCGTTATTCAAAGTGATACAAAACGCGAGGAATTGAATAAACTCGTCAGCGAATACCGTACCCAATTAGCCGATCATAAAAATAGCGATGTGGATGTTACCGGTGGCAAACTCTACGAGATTTTAATCCGTCCCATTGAATCACAAATCGCCACCAGTTCCCCGAAAAATATCGCTATTATCGCCACTGGACAACTGCGCTATATTCCCTTTGAAACCCTCTACGATAAAAAAAATGACCAAGTTCTCCTAGAAAAATATCCGATTTATTATTTAACTCGCATCTCCACATCTACTCCTCCCGCGACCGAAAGAAAACCCTTACAAGGCCTAGCATTTGCTAACCCTAAACCCACCCAAAAAGAACTTAAAGGCACAGAAATAGAAGCAGAAACTATCAGCAAACTCTTTCCGGGAAGTGAAAAATATCTCGGTACAAACGCAACTCTAGATATATTCAAAAAACAAGCCTTTCGCTTCTCGATTTTACACTTAGGAACTCACGGCTGTTTTAAGCGTGCTGGCTGTCCTAATTTGGGTATGCAAGCTAATACTATTTTGTTCGCCAACAAAGAGCAATATAACATCGCCGATGCCGCATTATTAGGCTTAAAAAATACCGAATTAATCACCCTGAGTGCCTGTCAAACCGCCAAGGAAGCCAACGGAGACGGTCAGGAAATATCGGGACTTGCTTACGTCTTAGAAAGAGCCGGTGCTAAATCAGTAATAGCCAGTCTTTGGGATGCTGAAGATAATACCAGTGCGGAAATTATGACCCAATTTTATCAAAATCTCAAGAATGGTATGACTAAAAGTGAAGCCATGCAAAAGGCCAAACTAAGTCAAATTAAAAGCCATCCTTATTTTTGGTCGCCCTTTATTTTGATTGGGGCTGCTAATTAAGTAGGTAGGCACAATTATTTGTAGGATGGGTTAGCGGTAGCGTAACCCATGCGGGCGTTGGGTTTCATGCTTCAACCCAACCTACGTTCATTTTATATTTAATTCCACCCACCCACTTAGGGTTTGCGGCAAAAAGTACGGGCGAAGCATTCGGATAGAAAATCTACGGTTTCACCGATAGGTTATTGCCCGAATGCTTCGCCCCTACAGGAGGCGGGCCGATGAAGACGCAAGGTTTTGAAGCATGATTCTCTCAAAATCTTGCACCTGTTTCGCTCGTAAAGCCACAAAACCCTTACCTTGCCTACATTTCACATTTATTCAGCAAACCCTAATTAAGCAGCCGATGATAACTCTTGATCGCTTAAAATCGAGATTATTTCCTAACTTTTAACTGCCGACATCTGCCGCATTTCTAAATATACTAATAAAGCGTTAATATCAGCAGGATTGACTCCGCCAATTCGCGAGGCTTGACCGATGGTGGCGGGTTTAATTTTTGTTAATTTTTCCCGCGATTCCATTGACAAAGTTTCAATTTTCATGTAGTCAATATCGGGGGATAAATGACGGTTACTGTGGCGACTAATTTGGTCAATTTGATTTTGTTGTCGTTTCAGATAACCGGAATATTTAATCTCAATTTCTACCCCTTCTCTTTCGGCTAAATTTAAATCGGGATTACCTAAACCATAGCGATCGAGATCGAGATAATGCAAGCTAGGACGACGCAGTAAATCCGCTAAAGAGAGAGAACCTTTGATTTTTTGTTCCGTATCCTTAACGATGGCGATTGCCACCTCATCCCGTTCTTTAATTCTCGTTTCGTGTAGGCGTTCTTTTTCAGCGATAATATTAGCTTGTTTGCTCTGGAATAATTGCCAACGCCGGTTATCAATTAAACCAATTTCTCGCCCTAAAGGTGTTAATCTTTGATCGGCATTATCCGATCGCAATACTAAGCGATATTCAGAACGACTGGTTAACATTCGATAGGGTTCCCGCAGATCCTTGGTACACAAATCATCGACCAAAGTTCCTAGATAACTTTCCTCCCGGGGAAAAACAATTAACTCTTTTCCTAAAGCAAACCGGGCCGCATTAATCCCCGCCACCAGTCCCTGGGCTGCCGCTTCTTCATAACCGGTTGTCCCGTTAATTTGTCCCGCACAAAATAACCCCTCAATCTTTTTCGTCATCAGGGTTGGATAACACTGGGTTGCCGGTAAATAATCGTATTCCACTGCATAGGCAGCACGCAACATCACACAGTTTTCTAAACCGGGTAAAGTCCGCAGCATTGCTAATTGAACATTTTCCGGCAGTCCCGTTGAAAAGCCTTGGATATAAAGTTCGGGAATATCGCGCCCTTCCGGTTCGATAAAAATTTGATGACTTTCTTTATCGGCAAAACGGACGATTTTGTCCTCAATACTAGGACAATAACGCGGACCTTTGGAGTCAATAAAACCGCCATAAATGGGGGATAAATGTAAATTATCTCTGATTAATTGATGAGTTGCCGCCGTGGTGCGGGTGAGATGACAGTTCATTTGTTCTCGTTCGATCCACACCTCCGGATCAAAACTAAACCAACGCACCTCGTCATCGGGCGGTTGCGGTTCCATGCGGGAGTAATCCACCGAACGCTTATCCACACGGGCAGGAGTGCCAGTTTTTAGGCGACCAGTCTCGAATCCGAGACGATTTAGGGTTTCTGTTAAACCCACCGCCGCAAATTCGCCCGCCCGTCCGGCTGCCATAGACTTGCCGCCGATCCAGATTTTGCCGCCTAAAAAAGTGCCAGTGGTTAAAATGACGGCTTTAGCGGAGAAACAAGTGCCGAAATAGGTTTCTACCCCTAAAACTTGCTCATTTGCCCCTAAAATCAGGTCTGTGGCCATGGCTTCCCGAATAACCAGATTTGCCTGGGTTTCGACGATACCTTTCATCACCGCCGCGTATTCCCGTTTATCGGTTTGGGCCCGTAGGGCCCAGACTGCCGGTCCGCGAGAGGCATTAAGAACCCGTTTTTGCAGATAGGTGCGGTCGGCCATTTTGCCAATTTCGCCGCCCAAAGCGTCCACTTCGTGGGTTAATTGGGATTTAGCCGGACCACCGACGGCGGGGTTACAGGGTTGCCAAGCGATTTTATCGAGATTAAGGGTGAGGAGAAGGGTACGACAACCGAGACGGGCGCAAGCTAGGGCCGCTTCACAGCCGGAATGGCCCGCCCCGACGACGATGACATCAAATTCATCTTGAAAGTCTGCGGCTGAGGAGAAAGTCATAGTCGAGCGAGGGGAAAATTAATTAATCAGGCTAATATTCTAGCAATTTTTCTGAGTTTTCCCTCAAATATAATACAAGAATACTAGCTAACGCATAAATCTAAAAACAATCTGTATAATCCCTATTTACCCTTGCCTTTTCAGGGCATTACTGGCTAAGTATTATAGGTGCTTATCATAAGTAGGGAGGCACAATTATTTGTAGGATGGGTTAGCGGTAGCGTAACATAATCGGGCGTTGGGTTTCATGCTTCAACCCAACCTACGTTCATCTTATATTTAATTCCACCCACCTACTTATCTTCACGATCGTTTAAAGATTATAATCATGGATTTACTTGCCAATCCCGTCGCTTTGTCGCGGATACAATTCGCCATCACCGCTATTTTCCATATGCTTTGGCCGGTGTTAACCACTGGTATGGGCATTTATCTAGTCATTGTCGAAGGATTATGGCTAAAAACCCGCAATCCTGACTACTATCATCACGCTCGCTTCTGGTCAAAACTCTACATTCTCAATTTCGGCATTGGAGTTGCTTCTGGTTTACCCATGGCCTTCCAGTTTGGCATGAATTGGGCGCCTTTTTCGGAAGCGGTGGGGGACTTTTTCGGAACTATCCTCGGTTTCGAGGGAACCATGGCCTTTATGCTAGAGGCTAGTTTTCTGGGAATTATGTTGTTTGGTTGGGGACGAGTTCCCCCGTTAATTCACTTCCTAGCGACAATTCTCGTCGCTTTCGGGGCTAATCTTTCCACTTTCTGGATTTTAACCGCTAATTCTTGGCTGCAAACCCCCGCCGGCGGCATTTTCGTGGATGGTAAATTTATCGTTCAGGATTACCTACAAGCGATTCTCAATCCCTTCATGGTTAATAGTTTCCTGCATATGTTTTTCGCTACTCTGGAAACTTCTTTATTCGTCATTGGTGGTATTAGTGCTTGGTATTTGCTCAATAAACGTCACATTAGCTTTTTTAGTCGTTCTCTCAAAATTGTTCTTACTCTAGCGATTGTTATCGCCCCCTTGCAAATTTTTGTCGGTCATCTTAGTGCCGAACAAGTGTATCACTATCAACCGGCTAAATTAGCCGCCATGGAAGCGCAATGGGAAACCATTCCTGCGGGAGAAACTGCCGGTTGGAGTTTGGTTGCTTTACCCAAGGATAAAGCGGAGACAAATAGCTGGGAAGTGAAGATTCCTAATGCTTTGGGTTATCTTTTGGAATTAAAACCCAAGTTATCGGAACCTGTTCTCGGCTTAAAAACGTGGAAATACGAAGACAGACCGCACATGGTGGGGCTAATCTATTATTCCTTCCGGATTATGGTCGCTATCGGTCTTTTTCTCGCGTCTTTAATGGCTGTAACTGTCGGGCAATGGCTGCGCGGTCAACTGAGTAACGAAAAAATCGACAGTCAAAAATGGTTACTGCGCGCTTGGGTTTTTGCAGCCCCTCTGGGTTATCTTGCGGTTGAAACCGGTTGGATTGTCCGTTGTGTCGGTCGTCAACCCTGGACAGTTTACAATCAAATCCGGACAGTGGATGCTGCTTCTAAACTGCCCGCAGGCGAGATTTTAACCTCTTTAATCGGAATTACGGCGATTTATGTCGTTTTCTTGGTTTCTGCTCTCTATTTTGGCAGTCTTATTATCCGTCAGGGACCCAATCTTAACTTACCACTGCCGGGGACTCAAGAGGAAAAAGTGACCTCACCCGAACTAAATCCTCGTTCCCTAGAAGCGCAACAATAGGAGGAACTATGGAACCGTTACAGTATTTTTTGCCACAAATTTGGTTTTTTATTCTGGGTTTATTCCTGTTTCTCTACGTCCTTCTCGATGGTTTTGACTTGGGGGTGGGAATTCTTTCCCTGACTTCCTCCTCCGAGAAGCGTCGCAGTATTTTAATGACCAGTTTGGGCAATGTTTGGGATGCTAACGAAACTTGGATTGTCTTGATGGGTGGTTCCCTGTTTGGGGCGTTTCCCCTAGCTTACGGGACAATTTTAAACGCTTTATACCTGCCGGCAGTGATTATGGTGGTGGGGCTGTTATTTCGGGCTGTTTCCTTCGAGTTTCGTGAACATTCTCGTCGCAAGTTGTTCTGGAATTATGCCTTCGGACTCGGCAGTTTTTTGGCCGCTTTGGGGCAAGGATTCGCCCTCGGTGCGGTTTTTGAGGGCATTAAAGTGGATGAATTGGGTCATTTTGCCGGCGGCCCCTTTGATTGGTTAACATGGCGATCGATTCTAGTTTCTTTAACTTTAATCCAAGCTTATGTTTTAGTGGGTTCCACTTACCTAATTCTGAAAACTACGGGTAATTTACAGGAAGTTCACTATAAAACGGCAAAAATTGCCGCTATTACCACTTTTATCGGTGCTGTCTTTATCACCATCAGTACGCCGCTGCTTTCTGACCATATCCGTCAGCGTTTATTTGACCCTCGACTAATTTACATCTTTATCCTCATCCCGATTCTAGCTGTGGTCTTACTGGGTTTATTACTGCGGAGTTTGCAACTAAAAGAAGAAAACACCCCCATGGTCTGGACAGTATTGCTGTTTATGCTCTCTTTTATCGGTTTGGGATTGTTGATTTTCCCCGATATTATTCCCCCGTCAGTGACAATTTATCAAGCGGCGGCCGCCCCTAGTTCTTTGGTGTTTATGCTGACTTTTGTGGGTTTTTTAATCCCAATTTTACTAGCTTATACAGTTTATAATTACATCGTTTTTCGGGGTAAAATTACTGCTGAATCCTACGGAGAATAGATGGCGTTGCCGATTTCAGATATGAATCTTCTTTGGTGGTATTTTTAAGGGGAAACTCTCTACCGCTGATGCTAAACTGAATTTATTCTAGGAGGTCTTTGGGTGTAATTAACTCGTAACGCTCGAAGGGTTGATGAATCCAAGGATTATCGGGGTAATATTCCACATAATAGTCAGGTTTGATTCTTGATGCCGCTTTGTACCAGATCACCGCAGTTTTGATATTGGTAATCCCGTATTTTTCCTGCAATAAAATCGAGGTTTTTTGGAGAGTGATTCCCGAATCGACTAAATCATCCACTAATAACAAGGGACTCTTTAATTTGGCTTCGATCATAGCTAAATTCGAGGAAATAGTTAATTCTCCCCGAATTTGATGATTTTGCCCCCCGTAGGAAGCAGCGTAGAGAATGGCTAGGGGTTGACGAAAAAGACGACAGAGAATGTCACCGACGCGCAATCCTCCCTTAGCTAAACAGACAATCTGAGCAAATTGCCAACCAGAATGATCGATTTTTACTGCTAATTTTTCGATCAGACGATGGTATTCATCCCAAGAAACATAAACATCGGCCATATTTTCCATTCCCGATTCAGAATTACTTATTTTCGGCAGGTCGATCACTACTCCAGGCCCACCAAACTCGATCGCATTGACAATGATAGAATTCCTGCCATTTACGTCGAGAATCTTCTCCTAAAACGGGAGCGCGGCGATTGATCCAAACGGCCTGAGCTTCTTTAGCTTTTGCCCCACAGTAAGGACAACAAAAATTGTAGGCGTGAACAGCATTCTCTGTCCAGTCAGGGGGAAAGGGACTAAAAGCATCCATAATCTCTGGGTTAAGGGGGTTAACAGTCAAAAAGGGGCTTGAATCGCTGGTGTTTAGGCTATAGTTCTCAATTTCTGCTTCGATAATTTTTACAGCGTTTCCCATAAAGATGAAGTGTAACCTAATTTGGTATTGACGACCGACTCCCCCAAAGGAAAACTTTGTACCTCATCATTAAGATAAATGCTATAATAGGTTTTGACAAATCGCGATCGGGAATATTTTCATGAAAACGAAGATTAATAACCAGAAAAACTGACTCAATAGACAATCTCCTTGTTTACTTTATCACTAAAAAAATATGGCTAAAGGGGATCAAATATACGCCTATCGGGAATTGCTCAATCTTCAGGGTGTTTATGCCCATCATGGCATCGATTGCGGTGATGGTAGCGTCATTCATTACCGAAAACCGAGCGAAATTGTCGAACGAACTTCCCTAGAAACCTTTGCTAGGGGTGGTAAAATCCATCTGGTGCGCCATGTAGAGGTGGGATTTTCCTTTATCCCCGATGTGGTGGTAGAAAGGGCGCTAAGTCGTCTGGGGGAGCAGAAATATAATCTTCTTTTTAACAACTGCGAACATTTTGCCACTTGGTGTAAGACCGGTATTAGCAAAAGTCAACAGATAGAAGAATTTATCCCGATTATTACCCATTTACAAGCGGTGGGACTCTACGAACCTCTGAAAAAATCCCTCATCGGAGCCGACCCCAACAATGCCCAAACCCTGTTAAAAGGGGCTTTAAGCAATCTTAAGGTGAGTTGGGATGAAATTCAACCCCAGTACAAAAAAGCCATTCAAGAAGCAGAAACATGGAATCGAGTAGCGATGGAAGCTTTAAGCAGAAATCGCGATGATTTAGCCCGGGAAGCCCTGAAACGCAAGGTAGAAGCCAAAAAACAGGCAAAACGCCATCAGGAACAATTGGATCAACTAGCGGCCATGACCGAAAATGTTCTTAAAAGTCTGGTGATTGCTAACGGTTAGTCTGGATTTGACACTCCCCGCTCTAAAGAGACGGGGATTCTTGGTTCACAGAGATTACTTGCTTAGACAGAATTGCTTCTGAAAAAGTAGAGGTATTCTCTCCCCAAGCGTTTATTGGAT